>NZ_JAVJZI010000110.1:0-21705 GCF_040223135.1 Coleofasciculus sp. G3-WIS-01 | reverse complement strand
TTAAAAGCTTTGTTACGGGGTCTCAAGCCCTAAGATTTTTAGCTTGGTTTTCGCTTGCGTTCATTATAACACAACAAAACCTGGACAAAATATCCAACAATGTCCAAAAGTGTCCAGCTTTTTAGTTACAGTTACTTCCCCTATCGTGTTGAGTGTTGAATGTTTCCGACTTTGCCAGTAATACCAAATCTGGGGAACGCTACCCCCGTTATAATCAAGTCCGCGCAGGCGGACTTTGTTTGTGTAGCAGCGATTTCAATCGCCATGACTATCGCCATGACTCCCCTGTTGCCTGTTGCCTGTTGCCTGTTTTCTCATTATGAATCAAATTCACTACCTGTATTTATACCTTCTTTCTCCTTTACATACAGGAGGCACCACCCAAGAGGGAAACTTGGTGGGAATTGCCCGTGAATCTCATACCAATTTACCCTATATTCCCTCCTCCACGATTCGTGGGCGGCTGCGGGCGAGTGTCAATGATGAGGCGCTACGGGTGCAGTTATTTGGTCCGGAATTAACGGATATTAAAAGTCCCACCGCTAGTGAGACGAGTCCGAATTTGAGTCCGGAATCGTCTCAATTAGAACAGGGAGATATTTGGTTGGGCGATGCTTCATTATTATGGTTACCCGTGTCTTCGTTGAGTCATGGCGTGGTGTGGATTAGTTCTCCGATGTTACTGCGTCGATGGGCAAGGTTTGTGGCAGATTTATCGACTATTCCAAACCCCTACAGCACGAATTTGGTATCGGAAACCACAGAGAATCCCCGACCGATTTATTTGAAGGATGCGATAATTAAGGATAGTTTACAGCCGTGGTCGAATTGGCAAGCGTTTGTTCCCCAGGCTGAGAATCAGAGTGAAATTCAGCGAGTGTTATTGTTACCTGACCAGCATTGCAGTACGTTAATTCAAATGAGTTTATGGCGGCAAGTCAAGATTAAGTTAGATGCCCATAAATCCGTTGAGGGAGGGTTTCGCTATGAGGAGGCGATTCCACCGGATACGTTAATGTATGTGCCGTGGGGGGTAACGTCTCAAGTTAATAGTAAGGCGACAACGAAACGGGGACAAGAGTTGGCGAATCGCCGACAAGGTTTAGCCGAGGGGTATGGGATGTCGTCTACGGAGAATGGGGTGGATTTAGCTAGGGGTTTGTTTGAATTGTTGCTTGATGAGGAGGAACGGAATATTCTCCAAATTGGGGGACAGGAAAGTTTGGGACGGGGGTTTGTGCAGCAGTTTCGTTAGGGAATAGAGAGGGGGAGAGGGGGAGACGCGGAGACGCGGAGACGCGGAGATGGGGAATAGGGAACAGTAAGGAATGTCCTAACTTACCAAGGTAGCTGCTATACAAATGACAAAGGACAAATGACCAATGACCAATGACAACCGACGCTCAAGCAAAATGGCTGAAAGGCTGATTATTTCGTTATGAGCGTCGGTCGCTTGTCCTGTAAGGGTTTCAGCGATTTTTTCTGCCGGATTTGTCGGATTTTTTCGGTCAAAATTGGTGAGCGTCGGAAACTGCCTCTAGACCTCAAACAGGGCAAGGGTTTAAGATGAGGCTGTCCCCACTCGCTGGGGAAACTATTGGAATGGAAACTTGCTTCGCGGCTGTTTCAGATAGTCCTTGTGTTACATAAGTCCCCACTCGCTGGGGAAACTATTGGAATGGAAACTACTATTAGGTTGTTTATCTGTGCGACCTTCTTTGTTTTAAGTCCCCACTCGCTGGGGAAACTATTGGAATGGAAACTGTTATGTAAGAAAAAACGAAAACGCCCTAAATCTGGTCCCCACTCGCTGGGGAAACTATTGGAATGGAAACTTTCCCGACGGTAAATCGGTAACACAATCGATTCATATAAGTCCCCACTCGCTGGGGAAACTATTGGAATGGAAACCAGTTGATAACTTACTCCGACATCAATAGCCAAGTCGTCCCCACTCGCTGGGGAAACTATTGGAATGGAAACTTTTTCAGCGAGTTGCTGATTGTAGATGATGGTCAGTAGGGTCCCCACTCGCTGGGGAAACTATTGGAATGGAAACTTTTAAAACAATGTCTTTATTGCCCCAGGGGGTCTTGACTGGTCCCCACTCGCTGGGGAAACTATTGGAATGGAAACATAGCCATTGAACGTGACGGAACCCTCGCCAGCAAAGTCCCCACTCGCTGGGGAAACTATTGGAATGGAAACGCCAACCAGCACAATGCTGCTCAGGTGCAGGCTCAAGTCCCCACTCGCTGGGGAAACTATTGGAATGGAAACTCTGCCTAAATAAAATAGTCGTGTCTTTTTTGACAGTCCCCACTCGCTGGGGAAACTATTGGAATGGAAACTTAATTCCTGCATGGCATAAAGACTTGCCTGTTTATAAGAAGTCCCCACTCGCTGGGGAAACTATTGGAATGGAAACAGCATCTCTAGAGGCATAATCAATATCTCAACTCATCACGTCCCCACTCGCTGGGGAAACTATTGGAATGGAAACTTTACAAGGAGTCTGATGAACAAGCTCAAGCGACTTACTACAAGTCCCCACTCGCTGGGGAAACTATTGGAATGGAAACTTGTACTGGGGTAGTAAATCAAAGACTGTTTGAGCGTCCCCACTCGCTGGGGAAACTATTGGAATGGAAACTCCGGTTGTAATGAAATTGTTTGTAGTAGGCACTTTAGTGCCTTAAAATGGCTTATTTACAAGCACTAAAGTGCTGACTACGAACAGGTTCATATAAAAATACTGAATCTTAGAGTTCCCTATTTCCTATACAAGGCGAAACGACTCTTGAGATTCACGCTGCAAGCGTCTCAAATACTCCCTACGGGGGTCATGAGTGCTACCAAATACCGTTACCACTTGGTAACGTTCAAAATCAGCAATCCAAATCGGAGAGGGAATCGTATCACCATCATTCCCCGAACCGCCACATAAATTCCTCGCCGCGTCAGAATTGCGACCATTTAACTGATGGAAATACTCGTGCAATATCTCCAAAGCATAGGGCTTTCTCTTACCATTTGTGCCAGAAACCCCCCAAATCTGACAATCAGCATCCACAGCTTCCGCCCATTGATCAGCACTCACTTGAGTCACAGATAGGATTGATCGCCTGTCTATAGGTTCAGCCGTCAGTTCCGCCAACGCTTGGTCGAATTGGTGCAGTCGGTGTTGAAAAGCCGATTGAAATAGGGATAAAGTGGCAGGGAGTAAACCAAACCCATCTTCACCCTCTAAAATTAGGCAAGACCCGCGTATCCTGGGATTACTGTTGCGTTCGTAATAGGGACGTCTCGCGCCTTGACCCACACCCCCTAAACGAAAGGCTAACCAACACAAATTCTCCATCAATTTCGCGATCGCGCAGTGATGGTTTAGGGGGGCGGCTGGGGAATATGCCATCCGGAAAATCCCCACCTGTTCGTGATCCTTTTCCCGTTCTTCCGGTGTCTCCACGGCGTCCACTTTCACCCAACCATAGTTTTTCGGGTCAATCGCCCCCCATAACCTCGCCTCCCAGGTTTTTACCCTCTCCACAGGCAAAACCCCTAAACTGAAAGCGCGGAACCAATAGCGCACCATGGACTTAAAAGCGATGGGTCGAAATTCGGCTTCGGAGTAGTCGTTGAGTTTTAACTGTCCCTGACGGTTTCGTTCCCAGTCCCCGGTTTCACGGTTTCGTTTATAGGGTTGAAAAGGATTCCCCAATCGTTTGATACCATGAATCCCCTGACCCTCTACAATAAACCTAATCCGCAAGAATTCCTGGGGTAAAGACAATTGGTCAACCGCCTGATTGGATTTCACCAAACGACCATAACCACTATTCACCTGAGAACCAATACCAGCGCTTAACCCCGCCATCAACCACTTCGCCACCTGTTTACAAATCTTCGCCCCCTGTTCACCCTGAACTCTGGGTAAAATCCCAATCAGAAACGTTGGTTGTTTAAGGGAGAAAAACAGATTGGGATTCGGATTATACTCCAGGGTATCCCCATCCCACGACCAAAGCGAATTCGCCATATCCAGCGCCAATCCCCCAGAGGGAGTGTCCGGTTGAGGTATAGGATAAGCATCTAAAAAAATCACCTTAGCCATCCGATCCTGCGGCTGTTGTGCATCCAAAGCGCCAAAATAAGCCATTACTCTGTGGTCAGCCTCTCGCATCGCTGCTGTCTCAGCGGCGTCTGGCGTCCTATCGGATCGTAGCTGAAATTTTTTGCGCGATCGCGATTTAATCCCTTGCCATGCAGCATGTCGGGCGACTCCCCGTAGCGTCGAAGCCGGAATATACGGCATACCCAAGGAATCAAAGGCAGGGAGTAAAATACTCTCAGGACCGCGATCGCCGCCCACGCGAATTCGCCAGGGACAAGTTACTTTCAATAAATAACCCTTTCTTGCTTGGGTAATTTGGCGGGTGCGTTGGTTTAATTTCGTCAGATGCTGGGCGTAATTAGCTTGGGTTTCGGCGATTTGCAGCAGTTGCAGTTTGCTGTCATTATCCCGTTTCTTACTGCTATTATCTACAACCGGACTCGGTTCACGCATCCAGCGCAGATAGTCCACAAAACTAGCGCTAGGGTCTGGGTCATCTTCGGGTTGAATTAACCAAGGAGAGGGAGGGGGTGGTTTGTTGGTCATGGGTCAATCAGTAGGGTCTGCTGAATAAGTGTTGTGGTGAGGCAGAGGACGCTCCAGAGGGGGAGACGCGGAGACGCGGGGAGGCAGGGGACGATATCCGAAGTGCCCTTTTCAAGGGGGACGACTTAGGTATCCCAATCTCAATTAACATCACCATTATTCTTGCCCTGAAATATCAGGATAAACCACACTTGCCCAAAAGCTAAACTCTTGTGCTACGGCTAATCCCAACCCAGTTAATCCTAAATAGTCATCCGTGTTCATTGCCGAAACTTTTAACTGATCTAGGGTCAGATTGGGGGTTAGGGATAGGGTTTCCAGACAGCGAAAAAATTCCTGAATTACTTCTCGTTTCCCCTCCTGATTTCTAGCCGCTTTTTTTTCGACAGAGAGTTGGTCAGGGTGGGGGTCTGGGGGTTTCACATTACACAAGGCAATTTCTTCTGCCCGAAGACGCATCAGACCCCAGGTGGAAAGGTAAGTATAGAGTTCAACTGCCTGATTTTTCTGTTCTTTGAGGTGATTACGGTATACCTTGTTACTGATTTTTGCATCAGCTAAGGCTTGGTCATAGCGCGATCGCAACTGAGTTAATGCTTCGTAAACGGGAGTACCAAGGGTGCGTGGGTCAAAGGTGGTAAAGGACATGGTTTAGTAATGGGGAATACGGGGGAACGGAGAACAGGAAATTCTTAAAAACCTCTATTTAAGAGGTTTATGTATTAAATTACCTTCATTTTGTTGATTTGCCATCATCTGAAATTATTTAAGCTGTTCGCCATTTAAACCATAATGTCAAGAATTGCGAGATCCTTGTAGTGCGAGCATCTTGCTCGCTACTAATACCCAATTTAAATGCATTACAGCTTATTGTCTGGAAGTCGCAAAAACCCCCCATTAGTCTGAGTGCTGATGGGAGGTTTCCATTCCAATAGTTTCCCCAGCGAGTGGGGTCTTAGGGTGTCGAGTTCAAACAAAAACGATGATTCCTGTTTCCATTCCAATAGTTTCCCCAGCGAGTGGGGACTCCATCACAGGCTGGTGAAGTTTCTGTCAGCTTGAATGGGGTTTCCATTCCAATAGTTTCCCCAGCGAGTGGGGACTTCTACACAATTAAGTGTCGCGACAGATACAATTCTGGTTTCCATTCCAATAGTTTCCCCAGCGAGTGGGGACTTCACCGCCGCGTAGTCGAACTATATCTCTTGAAAGTTTCCATTCCAATAGTTTCCCCAGCGAGTGGGGACTATATCGCAGAAAATCTGACCGATTTGTCTTTATATGAGTTTCCATTCCAATAGTTTCCCCAGCGAGTGGGGACGAAGAACAGTGTCGTCAAGCTGTGAAAAAATCCGAGTTTCCATTCCAATAGTTTCCCCAGCGAGTGGGGACATCAAGGAGATGGTCACAACGCGCTGCTTTTAGAACGGTTTCCATTCCAATAGTTTCCCCAGCGAGTGGGGACATTATCGCCTGCTAAGGTCGCAGAAAATACCGTTCAAGTTTCCATTCCAATAGTTTCCCCAGCGAGTGGGGACTTGAGGTGGACTACTCCAATCCTCAAGATGGTACTTGTTTCCATTCCAATAGTTTCCCCAGCGAGTGGGGACTTGATTGCACAAGCTACCCAACCCCCTGCTATTGTTGAGCATGTGTTTCCATTCCAATAGTTTCCCCAGCGAGTGGGGACGACCCCCAGGATACAGATATGACCGGAGAGTTATCTAGTTTCCATTCCAATAGTTTCCCCAGCGAGTGGGGACAGCCTCATCTTAAACCCTTGCCCTGTCTGAGGTCTAGAGGCACTTTCCGACGCTCACCAATTTTGACCGAAAAAATCCGAAAAATCTCCCTGGAAAAATCGCTGAAACCCTTACAGGGAAAGCGACCGACGCTCACAACGAAAGAATCAGCCTTTCAGCCATTTTGCCTGAGCGTCGGTTGTCATTTGTCATTGGTCCTTTGTCCTTTGTATAGCAGCTACCTTGGTAAGTTAGGACATTCCTTACTGTTCCCTATTCCCCATCTCCGCGTCTCCCCATCTCCCCATCTCCGCGTCTGCTTCACTACCAACCCTATTACCGAATCCCTATACCACAAAACTTCCAGGCGCTTGCGCTACAGTCGGTCCAATTCCCCAAGTTTCCACCTGCGCCAGGGTATGCCGAGATAAAGGATAAAATCGCAGACTATCTTCAGAAAGCTTAACCTTTTTCTGCAGTCGCGATTTTAACTCATTAAACTTCTTCTGACTCAACACCAACTCAAACACCGAATATTGTACCCGTTGACCATATCCCTCCAATAAATCCGCAATTTTTTTACGCCGCTTATCATCTGGAATATCGTAAGCTATCACATAAAATAACATGAGTGTCTTTTAAGTAAAAATTCAAAAGTCAAAAGGCAAAAGAAAATAATTGAACTTTATAGCAGTAGACACATCGATTAGGACTTTCTGAACTGTTGTAGTGGCGTAACCCAGTTCGTAGTGAGGGCTTTAGCCCTGTAAAGCTAGACGGAGCGAGAACTAAAGTTCTCACTACAAACAAAGCCCTATTCGCCCGTAACAGTAGCCCATGCGAGACAGATAAGCAATGGGAATATTGCGCCACAAACAAGCCCGGATGGCTTGGGTGGTGAGTTGGGATTTGCCAAAGATTAAAAGTTGTTCAATCAGAGGTAATTTCACTTGAGCAAAAAGAGTTTCACCTTGTTTAATCATCAAGGTTTCGCCTTGGAGATTAACGTAACAGCCAGATTGAAAAACATAGAGGGTTTTCATGGTTCAATATAATTCGACTCGTTTCTTTACTCCTTTAGTGACAAAGTTCACAGTTTTGTGACAACTTAACGATTATAGGACTTACGCAAAGGTTCTAGGGGAGACGCGGGGATGGGGAGACGAGGGGACGCGGAGATATTTTTATTAGGGGTGTTTGACCGGACATGATATTATTTGATGAATTAGAATTACGCCCCAAAACCGTAGGGGCGCATGGCGTGCGCCCGATTCAATGGTAAAGTCTATTCCACAATTTTAGCTGTGCCACACCAGTAGTGGCTCGGCACACCTCATTGGGTGGATTAGGCTGATGAAAAGAAAACTTGTATTGAGGCTAAAGCCCCTACTACGAACCTACTCTATTCCACATACGACTTAACAGATTGACCGAGTAAGCTGTTGTGCATTAAAACTGTATATTATTCAGTTAGCAAGCAAGCCGTAAAACCCTCTCCCCATCTCCCCTTCCCCGCGTCTCCCTGTCTGTCTCAACCAGCAAATTAAAAGCGTGACAGCCTACCTGTATCCCCATACTCGGCTCTTTTTGACTCAAGCAGTTCCTTAACGCTCTGAGGCAAAGAAGTAAATTTACCATCAATATCCCCATCATATAATCCTTGACGTTGTAACGAGGTTTGCAACTCCTTCAAACAGTTTTGTTGTCGGATTTCCCGAGTCTGTTGGAGAAGTTGCTCACACCATTGCCGATCTAACAATTGCTTTAACTCATCCTGTTGATAGTTGATAAAATCTTCGTTAATTAATCCCAATTCATGAGCTAAAATATGGTCAGCTTCGTCAATTAGAAACTCAAGCCAAGAGTCGGCTTCAGCCTGCTGGAGAATGTTACTCAGACGTTCCGCCTGGGAGTGGGTGAGTTGGCGTTTAGATGCCAAGGTGAGATATTCATCAATTAAGCCAGCATATTGTAAAGATTTGTGAATGAGTACCTCGTCGCTCATCGATTGTTCCTCACTGTGCGTTCCCATAATCATGATCGTTCTCGTTGTTTTGAGCTAATTCCACGGTCAGACAAGCGTTCCGTAGGGGGTACAATACTTAAATTTGGATAAGTCCAGTGATTAGTGTTTGAGTCTGTCGGTTCGTGACAGGATTTTCCCTAAAAATTTAGTAAAGATGTGGCGCTTTCGATATTCCATCAGCCTGAGAGTCAGGGAGCATGTCACCGCCAGTAGGTTGGTAGTGAAGGAGACGCGGGGACACGGGGACACGGGGACACGGGGAAATTTTTATTAGGGGTGTTTGACCGGACATGATATAACAATCAAAAGATGGAGCAAAACTGTCACAATCGTTACGGCTAGTTCACTAACGGTTGGGAAACGTTTGTGAAGTTTGTTATGACAGGTGCTCAATCCCCCAAGTCATTGTCTTCCCCAGAAGATGCGATCGATGCAGCCGTGACAGAAATACTCGAAAAAAATAATCCTCATGCTTATTCCACCCTCACCTTTATTCACAGAAGCCTCATGCAATATAACCTAGCCAGCCGAGTTGAACCCTACGAGGTTCTCAATGAGGCTTATGTTAGGGGAAAAGACTATATTCATTCTGGGGGAAGCATCCGCAATGCCCACGCTTGGTTAAAAAGTACGTCTCTCAACATTATTCGAGAACTCAGCCGTAAGCACCAAAAAGAACAGTCTATCACGCCTGAGTTGATCGAATTAATCCCCAGCTTGGTTCACTTGACTGATAGTACACTGACACCGCAAGATCTAAATCAGAGATGGAACGCCCTTTTAGATGCCTTAAATACCCTGAGTCGCACAGAGCCAGAAGGAGTCCGGCTGTTGTGCTTAAAAGCTCAAGGACTTTCCTGGAAAGAGATTCGCACTCATCTGATTCAACAGGGTACAGCCGTGAAAACTGAGTCCACATTGCGCCAGAAAGCCTGTCGCGCTAAGAAACACCTGCGAAAACTCTATCATTCCCAAAGGATTGATACCGCCGACTTGCTGCTTCCTTGACGGCGGTTTTTCATTGCAGCAACAGAGATTTGACCCTAAATTAATGATAGGTTGAGAGTACCGCACGATCTTGCTGCCGTAACTGATATGCCAGACTTCTCATTCCTTTCCCTGATTGTGGCGCAAACCCCTCCAACCCCGATACCATCTCCTGATTTAGAGTTAATTAAACAGCAGATGGAGTTTTTCAAAGATGCCAATAGCCAGTTGACAGAAAGTTTTAATGCATTTATTGGCACTCTTAACCTCGCCTTTGTCATCATGGGAATATTTCTAGGAATTTTAGGCATTGTCGGCACATTCTTCTACGGAAAAACCCTCAACGATATCAAGCAATCTGTTAATAACATAGTTGACCAAGAAGTGAATCGAATTGTGTCACAAACAATTCGCGCCAAGGTGGATTATCTCCAAAAAGTGCTAGAACGAGAAGAAGTGATTGGCTGGATCACCATAGATTATCTCTTACCCACCAATCAATCTGTGCGACCACCCCAGGAATTCAAACTGCTGCAAAAACGGGGATTTCAGGACGTAAAAATTCGCTACCGAGTCCCAGACAGCCGTCGCCGTAGTCGGGATATTTTAGTCTTAGATTTAGTTAATCATCAATTACCGGACTCGGAAATTGTCACCGTTATTAATCAGGTAATAGATAATTTAGCGCCAACATCTGTTTTAATCGTTTATGTCAGCGGTATCTCGAAACCCGTTGAGGAACTTAAAAAGAGTAAGAAAGTCGAGTATTACACTGTTGCAAATAACCGCATCTCCCTGATCAGTGCAGCCGTGAATTGTGCTTACATTGCCGATGCTTTACGTCAGGGAGATGATCTTTGATATCCAGTTTTTGAAGGCTGACGGGGGGAGGGGGAGACCTGACAGGTGTAGGTTTTTTACTTGAGGGTGGGGACAAGACTTGGAGGACAAGGAAGGAAAGTAGACAAGGGGGAAAAACCGTACAAAATTTTGTTCGGTCAAGCTAACTTCTAAAAGCCGAAACACCCTATTTTTCGTTCTCACTCTTCCTTGTCTACTGGTCTACCCGTCTTCCTTGTCTTACCTAAACCCCAATCTTAAAAAACCTACCCTTGTGAGGAGGGGGAGACGCGGTGACGCGGGGACGGGGGACAGGGAGACGCGGAGACGCGGTGACGCGGGGACGGGGTGATAAAAGGAACTCGTTAAAGTAGCTTTGACAGTCGGCTAGTCAGCTTTGAGTGAGAATGGTTTTATTGGCAAACATTTATCCGAAAATTCACCACCATTCTGCCTTTTATACAAGTCGCGATCGCGCCTACTAAATTTTGTCCGATTTATCCTATCGAAGGATTGAACAGCGATAGAATGTGGGTTAAATAATACATCTTCCCGTTAACAGCGGTGGGTTACGGCTGATTGTTCATTGAATGGCTATCGCTTCGGTTTAAATTCCGCCTAACCCACCCTACGTTTTTGAGATCCAAGCACCATTGTAGAGACGTTGCATGCAACGTCTCTACTCCTCGATCTGATTAAGCACTACCGCGACATTGACTTCGATGCGTCGCAAATGCACCTAACCGATGCTGAAGTGAATGCGATCGCGAAACTATTTATCCAGGAGTTGACTCGAAGCATCGACGGAAAACTCATCGCTGACGCTGCGCCATGGTGAAGAGATGGAGACTCAACACTCAGTTGGGGCGGGCGCGAGTGATATCAGGGTGACAACCTTCCCGTTAATAGTAAAACCCGCCCCTACATTTGGAAAGGGCGGGTTTTGAACAAAGGTTAGTATCAATAGCGAAACGAAAGCCCATAAACCCGCCCCTACAAACCATACTCCCTCAACTTCCACCACTGCCTAAAATAATCAAACTCAATAACGTCCCACTATTCCAGAGACTGTGAACGATCATAGGCGCTAGAAGATTGCGCGATCGCGTGTACACGACTCCCAATACAATTCCTAATGTGGCGAGGGGTAAGACTTCCGACAGACTCAGGTGTGCGATCGCAAAGATGAGACTACTGGTCACAATTGCTCCCCAAACAGGCATATAGCGCGTTAACGAAGGTAATAAAAACCCTCGGAACATAAATTCTTCAAACAGGGGTGCAGCAATGCAAGCGGTGCTAAAAAATATCACGATAGCAACTGTATCCTGTCCTTCTAGCACCAGAGAAAGAATCGGATTACTCCCCCCTTGCCCCTGCCATAATTTTTGGTTAATCAGTGAGACCAAAATGACCAGAGGTAGAGCCACAAGATAGCCACCTAAGCCCAAAAGAATCCCTTTCCTGCGGAATTTAATCTGAAACCAATCCTCTGGCAAAGGGAAAAAATGCTTGATTGAAAGGTAAAGTACTCCCAATCCGGCGGCGGCTAGCAAGACATAACTCATTAAAATATAGAAGGCTTGCATCCGTACTGTGAAATTAGCCGGCTCAAGCTGGAACACGACCAGAAAAATTGGCAGGATAAAAATAGGAAGGAGGATTTGACCAATAAAGAAAAAGCCGAGAATCAAGACTTGCCAAATCGTTTCTCCATCCCAAGGCGTATCCCAAGGCATATCGCTGTTGGTGGCTAGTAGCGATCGCTCTCCTTGAAGTAGCCACTGACCTAGCAAAAATAGCAAGAGTCCCACCCCGACAATACCCCCAATTCCGGGAATGGCACTAATGAGAGTTAACTTAAGCAGGGCTTCTTTTGCTCTCTGTTGTTCTTGAGCTTGTAAGGACAATAAAGCATCTTGACGCTGTTGCAATTGATAAAGCTGAAGCAATGCTCGATACTGGAACCAGCTATCTAAATTTCGTTGAATTTTTGACTCAGCATCTGGTAAGATACGGGGTGGATCATGCCAAAGACCTGCTAATACGGCTGCAATTTGGGCGGATGGCGTTGTCGCTGGAGCGGTACTTTCAAGAGTTTCTTGCTCAATCAACTCATTCCATGTCTGAATCGCCACCTCTGTTTTACCCTGTTGAGCTTGCAGCAGTCCCAAGCGCACATTCAGTTCATCAATGAGCTGTTCTGTCTGAGACAATGATTTTTGCAACTGCTTTCGCTGCTGGGAGGTCATCGGAACCTCGTCAATGGGAGCGATTTGCATTTGCGGTTTAGCCAGCTCATCACCGATAGATGTCGCGACATCCTTGTTGGAGGAGAGTTGTTCCAGTTTAGCGATTATTTTAGATTGAGTCGTCTGAGCTGTTTCCAGCACTTGTTCATATTGGTTTTGGGCGTTTTCAAAAGGATTATCACCGAGCAATGCATTCCGCGCTGCTGTCAAATCCTCTTCCCCTGATGTGACTAAACTCTGCCCCTCGGCTGCATGGAGTAACAAATTTGTTTGGTAAAGTTCTAAGCGACTTTGGATTTGAGGTTTACCCCAGCTTTCAACCAAAGAGAGGCTGACTTGTAAGAGTACAGCAATCGTCAGCACTGCCAAAATCAAGCGTTTAAGTAATAACCCAGTGTTCATGAACCCCCCAAAAAAAGTAACAAGTCATAAGTCATAAGTCATAAGTTATAAAAAAAGGTTTAGTAACAAATGTCACTGTTTTTGTTTCAGACGTGATCTGTCGCGTTTTGACTTTTCACGGGAAGTCTTGAAACCCTGTTGATAGGGAAGATACACAATAAAAATTGACAGCTCCCAGACGCGCCATGGCGCGTCTCTACATGCTCCCCCGCCTT
Source organism: Coleofasciculus sp. G3-WIS-01 (assembly GCF_040223135.1). NCBI lineage: Bacteria > Bacillati > Cyanobacteriota > Cyanophyceae > Coleofasciculales > Coleofasciculaceae > Coleofasciculus > Coleofasciculus sp. G3-WIS-01. The sequence goes on along the minus strand of NZ_JAVJZI010000110.1, from coordinate 8,581 downwards.
TTTGTACAACCGATGTGCGGTTAAACTGAAAATGACCCTGATATTTGAAGATACCCCAAGGATGCTACCAGGATTTGGGTTAATCTGGCTACTATTCATAGATTTAGTAACAGAGGAGCAAAAGGATTGACTACTCGCGTCATTATTGTAAGGCACGGTCAAAGCAGCTATAATTCCCAGCAACTCATTCAAGGACGCTGTGATGAGTCCGTGTTGACTGAAAAAGGAGCTGCCGATGCTCGTAAGGTGGGTGCTGTTCTCAGTAGCCTGAGCCTCGATGCTGTCTATTGCTCTCCCCTCCAACGAGCGAAGCAGACAGCAGAGGTCATTCTACCCTATTTGTCTGGCTCACCCCCTCTCCAGGCAGCAGAAAACCTGATGGAAGTCGATTTGCCCTTGTGGGAAAAAGTGGCTAAATCAGACGCCCAGGCAAAATTCCCGGCGGAATATCGGTGCTGGAAAGAACGCCCGGATGAATTCTATATGGAGATTTCTACGCCGGAGGGAACCCGGAAACATTTTCCCGTCTTGGCACTTTATCAACAAGCGCAGCAATTCTGGCAAGAGATTCTACCCCGCCACCAAGGCGGCACGATTTTAATCGTGGCACACAATGGCATCAATCGCTGTTTGATTAGTAGCGCCTTGGGTATTTCTCCAGCCCGTTACCAATCCATTTTGCAATCAAACTGTTGCATTAATGTTCTAAATTTTACGGGCGGTTGGGGTGAACCTGTACAACTAGAGTCTCTCAATCAAACTTCTCATGTCGGTACGCCTTTACCGACGCCTCGCCCTAATAATAAAGGTTTGCGTCTTCTGCTGATACGTCACGGGGAAACGGAATGGAATCGTGTCTCCCGCTTCCAAGGCGGTATTGATATACCATTAAATGAGAATGGTCGCCAACAGGGACAGCGGGTGGCTGAATTTCTCAAAGATATCCCCATTGATTTTGCCGTTACCAGTCCCATGCTACGTCCCAAGGAAACGGCTGAATTGATTCTCCAGCATCACCGTGGCATTACGCTAGAATTTGAGGAAAAGTTTCGCGAAATTAATCATGGACTTTGGGAGGGTAAGTTAGAGTCAGAAATTAACCAGGAATACGCTGAGTTATTGCATCAGTGGAAAGTCGCCCCAGCTACTGTACAAATGCCCAATGGCGAAAATTTAACCCAGGTATGGGAGAGAGCTACAGCCGCTTGGGATAGGATGATTGAATCAAAAGCTGTATCAGCTTCGACAGAACTGAAAACGGGTCTGGTTGTTGCTCACGATGCGATTAATAAAGTTATTCTTTGTCATGTCTTGGGATTGAGTTCAGAATCATTCTGGAGTATTAAACAAGGGAATGGTGGTGTGAGTGTGATTGAATATGCTCAAGGTTTGGACAAATTACCTGTTGTCCAGGCGATGAATATCACGACTCACCTTTCTGGAGATATTTTCGACCGAACGGCTGCTGGTGCGTTATAACTCCTGAGACATAAGTTTTGACATAGAAGATTGAGGAAAGGGCGACCCAATCGTCTGTAGGGGCGGGTTTTATAGATAATATGCAAGCTAAAAGGGGTAACTTATGTAAACCCGCCCTGTTTCTGGAGTTTTTTATTGTTCTTACCTACTTAGTAGTTGGAAATCATGTTTCAAACCAACCCGCCTCAAGACCCGAAAAAAGTTTTGCCCACAATGTACGACCTCAAGAGTGAAGACCCCGAGGAACCTGGTTTGCCTGACAAATATCATTTACTACAAGCGCGTTTCCTTGAAGATACCTTCTATCCTCCCAACTACCCAACTGATCGCATTTTTGTTGCCAGCGATTTGAATCTTTACTACAATCCACGCCAACCCAATTGCTACAAACGCCCCGACTGGTTTGCTGTAGTGGGGGTTGATCGACTCTACGAACAACGGGATTTACGCATGAGCTATGTGGTGTGGCAAGAAGAAGTTAATCCTTTTGTAGTGGTAGAACTGATTTCACCCGGTACAGAGAAAGAAGACTTGGGACAAACGTTGCGGGAAGCGAATCAACCGCCGACAAAGTGGGATGTCTATGAACGTATTTTGCGCGTTCCCTATTACATCGTGTTTAATGGTCGCACGAACCAGCTAAGAGCATTTCAGTTAATGGGTAGTCGCTACACCGAGTTAGACGTTAGCGAACCGCCTGTGTGGATGAACGATATTCAGCTAGGGTTAGGACTGTGGCAGGGTTTATATGGGGAATGCGATCGCACCTGGTTGCGTTGGTATGATGCACAAAGCAATTGGATTTTGACTCCCTCAGAACGAGAACGACAAGGAGTTGAACGAGAAAGGCGACGGGTAGCGAGATTGGTAGAACAATTGCGATCGCTTGGCGTTGAACCAGATTTGGATTTGGAGGTTTAGTTGTCTTCTGTCATCTGCCTTGTCTCCACTAAAGTTTAAGAAAAAATAAGTTCTCACTTCTGGAGAAGAGGCTGCGGATTTTTTCAAAGTTTGGCAGTATAAAGAAGAGGTATGTGCTGCTAGTGCAGTGTGACGGAAATAGTCCTACAGTTGATCAACAGGAGAGAGAAAAAGTATATAACATCAACTTTACAGCCTTGGAGTTTGTTTGTTCCAGCTACAGCCTGCGCCCTACCCACTTATTATGCAGCCTGACATCACCGCCATTACCTTACCTGCTTTAGAGCATTTTATTGACTATCATCCCCTCACGATTGAGGCTAAAGCAACTCTAGTTGAAGCGATCGCGTTATTAAATCAAGGACAATCCTTGTCGGGGCACAAGTTTGGGCAAATTGCCAGAGAACCGGAATTTTCACGTAGCTGCGTCTTGGTGACTGAAAACTCGGCGTTGATTGGCATGGTGACAACGGGAAAACTGATTGAACTGCTCCTAGCTGGGGTGAATTTCCAAGACACCACGGTGGCTGATGTGATGGTGCGATCGCCTGTTACCTTAACCCGATCCGATTCCTGTCATCTTTTTTCGGCATTATCCCTATTCGATTGCTATTCGATTCATCATCTCCCGGTTTTGGATGAGAAGGGTCAGCTTATCGGTATAATCACATCCAATAGTATTTGTCAAGGGTTACCTGCCCTGAATTTGCTCCAGTCGCAACCTGTAGCGGCGACAATGACGACTTCTGTGCTGCAAGTCCCGTTAACCACCTCTATCCTGGAACTGGCAAAACAGCTAATCGAGGCTAAGGGAAATTGTGCGGTAGTGATTCGGGAAAGGGACATGGGGGATGAAAGGAATGGGAGAGAGTTTAAAAAGAGTGCGATCGCGGAGAACCCATCCTCGGTTTGTGCCAATTCTATACCTGTAGGATTAATTACAGAACATGATTTAATTCACTGTTTGCAACTGTCTGTATTTGGACTGGATTTGTCAAAAACGCCAGTTTCTATGGTGATCAAAAAACCTCTGTTTAGTCTCCATCCCGATGATTCATTATGGCAGGGACTTGAACAGATGCGGCAAGTCGGACAAATCCCTCAATTAGTCTACCAATCTCCGGAAAACCTCCTCGGTATTTTTACTCCAACTGACATCATAAAAGCCCTTAACCCCTTGGCACTGCTAAATCAAGTTGAGCAATTACGAGCCACCATTAGCCAACAAGCCAGCCAACTTCAGCAAACCATTCATGACTTAAGCCAAGCCGAAACGACTCGAGAAAATAGCCATAAGCGTTTGCAATTGATTCAGAAAATTGCCAGCACTCCCACATCAAACGGGAGAGACTGGCAAAGTGAATTCGGTGAGTTAACAGACAGAGACTCAGCCTCCCCTTGTCTTCCCTCCTCCTCATTAGCCGAAATTCCCCGCGATCATCCAATTGAGCCGCCTCAGGTTGCCCACATCGTCAAAACAGCTACAGAACGGCTGGAATTGATTCTTCGCGCCTCCCAGGATGGATTTTGGGATTGGAATATGATGACTGGGGAAATTTATTTTTCTCCCCGATGGAAAGAAATGCTAGGTTACGCCGATTGGGAATTAGCCAATGAATTAGCCTCTTGGGAGAAGGTCATTTTTGACGAGGATCGGATTGCAGCGTTAAAACTGGTTGAAGACTATAACAGTGGTAACGTTGCTCGCTTCAAAGCCATTCAGCGCTTCCATCATAAAAATGGCTCAACTGTTTATATTTTGTCCCGGGCGATTCACCAGAAAGATGCCGCCGATCGAGTGATCCGCATGGTGGGGACTCATACCGATATTACCGATCGCAAGCAAGCTGAGGCAACCCTACAAGCCGAGTATTCCTTTAAAACCCAGCTAATTGAACGGATGGCAGAAGGGGTTTGTGTCTGCCATAGTATTCAGACATATCCCTATATCCGATTTACGGTTTGGAATCAGCAGATGGTGGAGATTACCGGATATACCGTTGAGGAAATCAACCATCGGGGCTGGTATCAGACATTCTATCCCGATCCGCAAAAACGAGCTAAAGCGATCAAGCGGATTGCTCAGATGCAACGAGGGGAGGATTTAGTCGGCGAGGAATGGGAAATCATTCGTGCTGATGGGAGTAACTGCATAATATCGCTCTCCACATCCAGAATCGAAACCCCAGAGGGTCAGAGTCATATCTTAGCCTTAATTCAAGATGTGACGGAGCGCCTGAACGCTGAAACCAAGTTGCAGCAACAAGCCGAACGGGAAAGGTTAATTCGCGCGATCGCGCTGCGGATTCACCAGTCGTTGGAATTGGAGGACATTCTCCATACCACGGTGACTGAAGTGCGACAGTTTCTGCAAACGGATCGAGTATTAATTTATCGATTCAATCCCGATTGGAGTGGAGTGGTAGCGGTAGAGGCGGTTGAATCACAAGAGTTATCGGTATTGGGACAAACCATTTATGACCCCTGCTTTGGTGAGAAATTGGCTGAGCGTTATCGACAGGGTAGCATTCACTTCGTTGAGGATATCTACACCGCCAACATTCAACCCTGTTATCAAGATTTTTTAGCCGATTTACAGGTGAGGGCAAACTTAGTCGTACCGATTTTACAGGGTACCCGATTGTGGGGGCTACTGATAGCCCACCATTGTCATTGTCCCAGACATTGGCAAACCGTTGATATTGACTTACTACAGCAACTAGCCACCCAAGTCGCGATCGCGATTCAACAGTCTGAATTATATCAGCAGTTATCCACAGAACTAACTGAACGTAAACAGGTAGAAACCGCACTGCGACAGCAAGCCGAACGGGAACGGTTAATTAGTGCGATCGCCCGCCGCATTCGTCAGTCGTTAGAATTGAAAGAGATTCTTAACACCACAGTGACAGAAGTGCGGCAGTTCCTGCAAACGGATCGGGTGTTAATTTATCGCTTCAATCCCGACTGGAGTGGCGTGGTAGAAGTCGAGTCTGTCACCGTGAACGAGTTATCGGTATTGGGACGCAGAATTTTTGATCCCTGCTTTGGTGAAAAGTCGGCGGTGCGTTACCAACAGGGTTATATTCACACCCTAGAGGATATCCACACCGCGAACCTTGAACCCTGTTATCGCAACTTTTTAGCCGATTTACAGGTGAGGGCAAACTTAGTCGTCCCGATTCTACAGGGTGCTAAACTGTGGGGACTGCTGATTGCCCACCACTGTCATCTGCCCAGACATTGGCAGTCTCAAGAGACAGAATTGCTGGTGCAACTCGCCACTCAAGTCGCCATTGCTGTACAGCAATCGGAACTGTATCACCAAGCCCAGGCAGATTTAACCGAACGCCAACAAGCAGAAGCTGCATTACAACAGCAACTCCAGCGCTCACTACTGCTCAAACAAATTACCCAAGACATTCGCCAAAGTTTAGACGCGCGACAAATTTTCCAAACCACCGCCACTCAAATTGGTCAAGCCTTTCGCGTCAATCGTTGTGTGATTCATACCTACGTCGAAGAACCTTCCCCACAAATTCCGGTTGTGGCTGAATACTTAGAACCCGGTTACTCGTCCATCCTAGATGTAGAGATTCCCACTCAGCAAAATCCCCACATTCAGCAGGTGTTAGCCGCAGATCGCGCGATCGCCTCGAACAATGTTTACGAAGATCCCTGGTTACAAACTGCTACTTTTGTATGTGACCAGGTTAACCTCAAGTCTATGCTCGTCGTGCGGACATCCTATAAGGAAAAACCCAATGGCGTGATTTGTCTGCATCAGTGTGATCAGTTTCGTCAATGGAGTCATGATGAAATTGAATTACTCGAAGCCGTTGCCGATCAAGTGGGGATTGCCCTTGCCCAAGCCCAACTCCTCGAACAAGAAAAGCGTCAACGCCAGCAATTATCCGAACAAAACCTGGCACTAGAAAAAGCCAAACAGGTTGCCGAAGCCGCTAACTGCGCCAAAAGTGACTTTCTCGCAACCATGAGTCATGAAATTCGCACGCCGATGAATGCGGTGATTGGCATGACGGGACTACTGTTGGACACACCACTGGATCACGAACAAACCGAATTTGCCGAAACCATCCGCCACAGTGGTGAAGCCCTGCTGACGATTATTAATGATATTCTCGACTTCTCCAAAATTGAGTCCGGCAAACTGGAGTTGGAGGAACAACCCTTTAATCTGCGAACCTGCATTGAGGAATCTCTGGATCTGCTGACTCCCAAAGCAGCAGAAAAGGGGATAGAACTGGCGTATCTGTTTGATCCCCAAACCCCCAGCACCATTCGCGGCGATATTACCCGACTGCGCCAGATTATCGTCAATTTGCTCAGTAATGCGCTTAAGTTTACCCATACCGGAGAAGTTACGGTTTCGGTTTCGTCCCAGGTGGTTAGTCCCCCATCATTAGATCACCTCTTGACGAATCACAAGGAACAACAGTATGAAATTTTGTTTGCGGTTAAAGATACGGGGATCGGAATTCCCCAAGATCGTTTAGATCGTTTATTTAAGGCTTTTAGTCAGGTCGATTCTTCCACCAGTCGCCACTATGGGGGTACAGGATTGGGCTTGGTGATATCTAAGCGGTTGAGTGAAATGATGGGGGGCAGAATTTGGGTGGAAAGTGAAGTGGGGAAGGGTTCGATCTTTTACTTCACCATCATTGCCCCAGTCTGTATAATAGATAATCCCAGTCATTTGGATCTCAGGCAACCTCAGCTTGAAGGCAAGCGGATGTTAATTGTGGATGATAATGCCACCAATCGCCGCATTTTAACCCTACAAGGTCAATCTTGGGGTGTGGTTACCCGTGCCGCATCATCAGGGAGTGAGGCATTAGGCTGGCTACAGCAAGGTGAGACATTTGACTTAGCGATTCTGGATATGCACATGCCCGGAATGGATGGGGTAAATCTCGCCTCACAGATACGCCGACAGCCCCAGGGGAAAGAGATTCCCCTGGTTATGTTAACCTCAATCGGCAAGCCGGAAAATAGTGGTCAACTCGAAGAAGCCAAGTTCTCGGCGTTTCTGACTAAGCCAATTAAGCAGTCCCAACTCTATAATGTGCTGATGGACGTATTAGTCGGTCAGCCGGTGAAAGTGCGCTCAGCCTGTGAGATTTCACCGACAATTGATCCGCAGATGGGGTTCAATAGAGCATTGCGGATTCTTTTGGCAGAGGATAATGTGGTCAACCAGCAAGTGGGGTTGCATATTCTGGGGCGCATGGGATATCGGGCGGATGTAGCCGCCAATGGGTTAGAAGTCCTCGAAGCATTGCGCCGTCAGTCTTATGATGTGGTATTAATGGATGTGCAAATGCCGGAAATGGATGGTTTGACCGCGACTGAGCGCATCTGTCAGGAATGGTCACCCCAAAGCCGTCCTCATATTGTGGCAATGACAGCTAATGCCATGCGAGGCGATCGCGAAACCTGTTTAGCCGCAGGTATGGATGATTATATCAGTAAACCGATTCGGGTTGAGGAACTGGTGCGAGCGTTGAAGGGGGTTCCAGAACAATCCAAGAAGCCAGAAAGAGGGCAGAGGCTTCCAGGGAAGGAGCAAGAAGGCAAGGTAGAAGGACATAATCACGGTTTAAACGGACATGATGTTATTGATGCCCAAGCTTTTCAACAATTGTGCGATATGGTCAAAGACGATCATGTCTTAATCCAAGTTATTGATAGTTTTTTGGAAGAAGCCGCCCAGTTATTGGGGGTGATGCACCAAGCACTGGATTCACAGAAAACCACAATTTCACCCCAGACGCTAACCACTTGTCAACAATCTGCTCACAGTCTCAAATCGACCAGTGGCACTGTTGGGGCAATTTACCTGTCTGAACTGTGTAAGCAGTTAGAAAGGGTCAACATTCAAGCTGAAACGGATAATCCACTAAGGTTAGTCATTGATCTATTGACACAAATTGATCAGGAGTATGAACAGGTAAAGGTGGCGTTACAAAATAAACGTCAGCTTTTCATGTGTTGACTCTTGAAGTGCGGAGTCTGGGATTTGACGCTCCCATCGCTAAAAGCGAGGGATTCTCAGTTCAATGAGTGAACTTACCCAAACTAAGTTTCCTTACTTTGAGCAGAGGTTCTTCTCTCCCTGAGCGTTAATTTCTGTTCGCCCAACAGTATTTTTAGTGCTAGA
>NZ_JAVJZI010000103.1:0-6917 GCF_040223135.1 Coleofasciculus sp. G3-WIS-01 | reverse complement strand
TAAAACTAGCGGCTGGAAACTTCATCCAACAAAACGCCGTATCACTATCACCGATAAAAAGGGAATTGGTGAACTCAAGCTACTGGGTAAATGGGATATCCATCAGTATCCGGTTAAGTCCATTAAGCGGGTTAGGCTTGTGCGTCGGGCTGACGGGTATTACTGTCAATTTGCTGTTGACGTTGAGTGTCTTGATATTCAACCGCCAACAGGTCAAGAAATTGGGCTGGATGTCGGGTTGGAGTCTTTCTATACTGACTCAAACGGACACCAGGAACCTAACCCAAAGTTTCTGCGTAAGGCGGAAACTGCTATCAAGCACAGCCAACGAGCCATCTACAAGAAGAAAAAGGGTTCATCAGGTCGCCGTAAAGCAGTAGCTCAGTATTCCAGAAAACACTTAAGAGTAAGTAGGCAACGTACCGAACACGCTAAAAGACTAGCGCTTCACGTTTGCAAGTCTAACGACTTAGTAGCCTATGAAGACTTGAGGGTTGCCAATATGCTCAAAAATCACTGTCTGGCTAAGTCAATTGCTGATGCTAGCTGGTATCAATTTAGGCAGTGGATTGAACACTTTGCCATCAAGTTGGGAAGATTGGCTGTTGCTGTTCCACCTCAATACACATCTGTTGAATGCAGTCAATGCAAAGTGATTGTGAAAAAATCTCTCAGCACAAGAACCCACGTTTGTAAGTGTGGATTGATTCTGCAAAGAGATTGGAATGCGGCTATAAACATTTTGCTCAAGGCAAAATCTAGGGGAGGGCATCCCCAAAGTAACGCTGTAGGAGTTGAAGCCTCTACGCTACTTGGTGCAAGCCTGGTAGAGCAAGTTTTGACGTTGAATACAGAATCCCACGCGCTCTATCGCCGTGGGAGTGTCAATCCTAGAAAGCCCAGAACTCGGATTACGTGGTCGAGTAGACGCCCTCCGCACCCGCGATGGACAAACCATTCCCTACGAACATAAACGTGGACGTTGCTACCGAGACGAGAACAATCAACCCCAAGCCTGGGATAGTGATAAACTGCAAATTCTCGCCTACGCTTACCTAATTGAATCGGCTTTGGGTATCCCGATCGCACAAGGACGAATTCGCTACCATGCTGATAACGTCTTAGTTCATGTTCCCCTAGATGATCTCGGACGCGCCACGGTGCGAGACGCTATCCAACAAGCGCGAATCCTGCGACAATCCAGCCATCGTCCCCCAGTTACGGATAACGAGAGGATGTGCGCCCGTTGTTCCCTCGCCCCCGTCTGCTTACCCGAAGAAGCCCGACTCGCCCATAATCGGGAATGGCAACCGATGCGCCTTTTTCCCCCTGATGATGAACGCCAGGTGATTCATGTCTTGGAACCGGGAACAGCCGTTGGGCGTACTGGGGAACAACTGAAACTCAGCCGCCGGGGTCAACCCGTGGAAACGGTTCCCGTGCGTCAGGTGGGACAACTTGTCCTCCATAGTTTTTCACAAATCTCCACCCAAGCCCTGCATTTTTGTGTGACTCAAGGAATTGGTGTGCATTTTATCTCTGGGGGTGGACGTTATATCGGCAGTTTTGATACCCGACAAGGCAGTATTCAGCGGCGCATCCATCAATATCAAGCCTTGAATCAGCCGGATACTTGTCTGGAATTAGCCCGAAAATTAGTCACCTGTCGCGGTCAAGGACAGCGCAAATTCCTGATGCGGGGAAAGCGTGGTAGTCAGGGAAAATCGGCTAAACTAAAACGTGCGATCGCGCAGATGAAAGCGGTGCTGAAAAACGTCTCCTCTGCCCCATCTCGTGAATCTTTATTGGGGTTAGAAGGGAATTTAGCCGCGTCCTATTTTGCCGCGTTACCTTGTTTAATTGCCGCCACAGTTCCGCCTGAATTACGCTTTGACCATCGCAATCGCCGCCCTCCGAAAGACCGATTTAATGCCTTGTTGAGTTTTGGCTATGCGTTATTAATTAAGGATGTGATGAATGCCATCCTCACCGTGGGGCTAGAACCGGCATTGGGATTTTACCACCAACCTCGTTCTCAAGCTTCACCATTAGCACTGGATTTAATGGAAATTTTCCGAGTTCCGTTGGTGGATATGGTGGTTATGGCTTCGATTAATAAAGGTCAGTGGGATGTGCAAGCTGACTTTGACGTGCGGGGAGTACAGGTTTGGTTAAGTGATACGGGACGACGAAAGTTCGTGGGTTTATACGAACGACGGAAACAGGAAACCTGGAAACATCCTGTTACGGGTTATTCTCTCACCTATCGCCGTTTGTTAGAACTCGAAGTTCGCTTGCTGGAAAAAGAATGGTTCGGTGAAGGCGGTTTATTTGGTCAATTAGTGGTGCGTTGAGGTGGAATATGGGTGAACAAAAAAACTGGTACTTAATTTGCTACGATATCCGCTGTCCCAAGCGCTGGCGCAAGGCGTATAAGTTACTTCAAGGATACGGTGAGCGCATTCAATACTCTATTTTCCGCTGTTTTTTGACCCTGCGGGGACGGGAAAAATTGCGGTGGGAGTTGGAGAAGGTATTAAAGGCGGAGGATAGTTTATTGCTAATTCGCCTTTGTGATCAATGTGTGAGTGGACTTCGCGCCTATAATCGTCCTGATGCTTGGTCTGATGTTCAAGCGGGATATCGGATTGTTTGATGCAACATTTAAGATTACCTTTGATGCCGATAGGCGTTGATTGTTTAGGTTTTGACCTCTCTCCAAACCTCTCTCCTTCAAGGAGAGAGGCTTTGAAAACTTAATAATAGCATCAACACAACGAATAGATGTTAGCAAGCAGCGAGCAAGATGCTCGCCCTACTATAAGGATGAGAGCCATTATTGATATTAAGGTTTAAATGCCGAACAGCTTACCAAGATTCCTTGAGTGTATGCGATCGCGAATCCAAAAATGGTATATCGATGTTAGTCTAAGGGTTATAACGTTGGGGTTTTTGTCGAAATTACCCCGATTTGAGTCGATTTTGGCGTGAGTCGAGGTGGGTCGGGGAAATGCTTGCTAAACCGATTGGCAGTTATTATGATTTAAGAGTCCCTGTGATCGCTGTGCCGTTACCTTTGATGCCGTAAGCGTTGAGCAGAGACGTTTAGCCAAGCAAAGCAAAGGCGTTGAGCACTATCCCGTAAGTTGGACAGTCGCTGTGAAGCGGGCGGTGAGATTTATTCATACTTTGGTCTTGCTGTCCTTGTTCCCTCAGATGCCGTCAGGCGTTTTTCTTTAATTTCCTTTTTGTTGTTGACGAGGTGAATAATTCAATGTATCCTGTAAGTAAGAATGAAATATTTTAAGCCAGATGGTACTGAAATTTTGGCTGGTGGGCAATGCCCACCCTACGGTTGCTCAAGAGGCGATCGCAAACGGCTTATTTGAGTGCCATTCATCCCCACCTCGGATTGCCGTAAGGCGCTGAAAACACCTGGTTTCAACTAGGTTCAACGATGAATTCCACAATAGTAGAACGGCAAACAGGCGCGTCTCCTATCGAACTGTTTGTCAATTTAAGCTTTAGCATTCAAGGACAAATGCTGCCGGCTGATCACGGCTTTGGGTTGTTTTCGGCTTTATCTAAGCTTTGTGCGGCGATTCACCAGCAGAATGAAATTCAGATATTGACGATTCCCGGTATTCCCGATCGCCAAGGGAAAATTGCGCTTACAGATAGATCGCGCCTGCTGATTCGTTTACCGATTACCAAGATTCCCTTGGTTTATGCGATCGCGGGAAAACGAGTTCAGATTGGCAATCATCCGATCCAGATTGGGATTCCCAGGATTGAACCCCTCAGCGCCAAGTCAAGGGTGCGATCGCGTATTGTTACGATTAAAGGCTATACCGAACCCGAATCCTTTCTCCAAGCGGCGCAGCGTCAATTGAATCGGTTGGGGGTGTCGGGAGAGTTGCGAATTCCCCTGAATCGGGATCAAACACCGAAGCGCAAAGCGATAAAAATTCAACAAGATACGGTAGTTGGATTTACCACTGAAGTTAGCCATCTTAGTGAAGAGGATTCCCTGACATTGCAACAGTGGGGATTAGGAGGGCGGCGGCACATGGGTTGCGGGGTGTTTTTGTAACCTTTTTGTCAAAACACTGATTTCACGGATTTATGAGAGAGATGGGGGTAGGGGGTGAGAGGTTAGTCACACTGATTACACTGAAACGTTTGTTCTCTCGTCTTGAGAGGCTGAATTCGCCGCGACAATTAGGTTGATTATGTCTAAATTTAAACGACTTCTGGCTAAATCTATATCTGATTCTGATTCAATTCGGAGTCAAAATGCGGCGACTTTTACGGGTCATATTGCCTTAGTTAAGCGAGGGGCTGAGGTATTGTTGAAGCGTTTAGATAGGCGGATTTTTCAACAACTGGGATTGGATGAGAGTGATTTGGAATTATTTGCAAATACGGTGAGATTGGGGGCGTACCTGCATGATTGGGGTAAGGCAAATCAGCATTTTCAAGAGATGGTTTATCTGAATACTGCCCAAAAATCCCAAGACCCGAAAAAACGGGATAAGCTTAAAACACTGGGTAAATTATGGCAGAAACATCATGGGAAACAAATGATTCGCCATGAAGTTTTAAGCGGTATCCTCGCCTTGCGTGTTCCTAAATTTCGCCATTGGTTAGAACAATGTCCAAATGCTGATCTGGTGATTGCTGTTTGGGCGGCAATGGGACATCATTTGAAGATGACGTCTGACCTTGATTTAACAGTCCGTAGTGGAACCGGAAGTGGTTTATTTATTTATACCGACCACAATGATTTTAAACAAATGTTAAAAATGGGTCGGCAATTGGGACTCCCGGCTAATTTACCTGCCGTTCCTGGAAAAGTTTGGACGAAGGAAGAACTAGAACGGGAATTGAAAGGATTATATCATGAATTTGACCCGGTTGAACAGCAAATTATCGCTGAAAACGATACAAAGCGACTGAGATTTATTGCGGCGGTGAAAGCTACGGTAATTGCGGCGGATTTAGCGGGTTCGGCTTTGCCTGTTGTGGATGAAAATATTAAAGTTTGGATTGAGAATGTTTTATCGATTACCTTATCTGAAGACGACTTGGATCAGGTTTTGGAACAACGACTGCAAGGGAAAAAATTACGCCCATTTCAACAGAAAATTGCCGCGACTCCCCATCGGATTACTTTAGTTAAAGCCGGGTGTGGAACTGGGAAAACTATTGGGGCGTATGCGTGGGCAAAAAAATGGGCAGGCGATCGCAAGTTGTTTTTTGGCTATCCGACGACGGGAACCGCGACGCAGGGGTTTATTGATTACGCCCACGAGACAAAAATTGAAGCGGATTTAATGCATTCTCGCGCTGATTTAGACCGAGAAATCTTGTTTTCTGGGGATGAGGATGAAGGGATTGAGGATCGCCTAGCCGCCCTCACGGCTTGGAGACAAAAGTTGATTGTTTGCACTGTAGATACGGTTTTGGGGCTAATGCAAAATAATCGGCGATCGCTGTATTCCTGGAGTGCGATCGCTCAAGCCGCTTTTGTGTTTGATGAAGTTCATGCTTATGATAATCGCTTATTTGGGGCTTTATTGCGATTTCTGGATACCTTTCGCGGTGCACCTATTCTATTGATGAGTGCTAGTTTTACACCGGAACAGATTCAGGCGATTCAAGGAGTGGTTGGGGAATTGGGAGAAGAAACTCAGATTATTGAAGGACCGAAAAATTTGGAAGTTTTGCCACGATATCAGATTGAGTCTATCCCATCAGCGAATCAAGCTTGGGAGAAGGTGCGGGAAACCTTAACTCGTCACCACCAGAATAAAGTGTTATGGGTAACAAACTCAGTAAATACCTGTCGGGAACTGTATTTAGAGGCAAAAAAACAGATTCCGGATTCAATTCCTGTATTAATTTATCACAGTCGCTATCGCTATTTTGACCGAGTGGAGAAACATAAAGCCGTGATCAACGCCTTTGAACGTGAGGGGGCGGTGTTAGCGATTACCACTCAAGTTTGTGAAATGTCTTTGGATTTGAGTGCGGATTTATTAGTCACCCCAATCGCCCCAGCCTCGGCGTTAATTCAGCGGTTAGGGCGATTAAATCGTCGGGTGATTACCACAGCAAACCATCGGATAAAATTGGCGTCGGGTCAAATTGCCCCAGCCTTATTTTATCCTTGGGAGGATTCACGTCCTTACTCCCAAGATGAATTAGAAACAGGACAGCATTTGGTTGATAAATTAGCCGGAAAAGCGATTTCCCAGCAGGATTTAGCCGAGATTGTTGCTCAAATGTCTACTCCAGAACAACAGCCGAGTCAATCGGAATGGTTAGAGGGATGTTGGTGTACCCGTCCTAATTTTTTACGGGAACCGGGCTATACGATTACGGTTTTATTAGAGGAGGATTTAGCTAATATTAAAAATGCCGCCAATCAACGTCAGGATAAATCCTTTAAAAAAGAATGTCCACGGTGGACAATTCCGATTCGGATTATCCCTGGGTTTAAGGAGTGGCGGCGGAATGGATTTTATCCCGTTGCACCTCCTGATCAGGTGGAATACAGTTCAGAAACAGGGGCAAAATAACCCGTAGGGGCATTCGTCGGGGCATTCGTCGGGGCATTCGTCGGGGCATTCGTAGGGGCATTCGTCGGGGCATTCGTAGGGGCGAAGCATTCGTGCCACAATGTTCATCCGAAGCCGATAAATTAACTCCACGAATGCTTCGCCCAGATCTCAACCACCAAGCAACAAAATATCAAACCGAATGATTTTGAATTTTAACCGTCAATTGAATCAGGGCGGGTTTCGTTGTTCAGTTATCAATAATCCCTTAATTAAGTCCCTAAACCCGCCCCTACAGCCCAGATCTCAACCACCAAGCAACAAAATATCAAACCGAATGATTTTGAATTTTAA
>NZ_JAVJZI010000100.1:0-1677 GCF_040223135.1 Coleofasciculus sp. G3-WIS-01 | reverse complement strand
TGGTTAGGGTTTGGGTATTTCCTGTTTGAATAAGGTTGACGTGATATTCGGTGGTCATGGTAATTCTCCTCATGGAACCTGAGTCGGGGCGGGTTTATTCACATCTGGATGCAACCCAAAAGATAGTAGTGAAACCCGCCCCTACAGAGGCATCACATACCGTGAAAAGTCAGATACAATTAGGGGCTCGCATCCCCTACTACGAACTATGAACGAACGTCTGCAAGCAAGCGTTTAAGACGTTGACGCCGAAACTTCAGTTAACTGCGTACCATCCCAGACATAATAACGAGTTTCCATCCAATCGGGTTCATTGTCCGGGAAATTTTCTGGCGGATTGACAACAAGTAGCCGACTATCAAGCTGAAACTTAACACCTGCTTCAGCCGGACGATCTAAGATATAAACTGAGCCGGTTTCGGCATTGATGATACCAACAACTTGACAACTTGTGCCACATCCCCACGTCACAACCGTGTATTTTCCGGCAAAATTAGGTCCTTGTTTAGCGCCCTGTCGTAAAACAGTTCGGAATCTTCTAGCTTGAGGGTGGCTGGTTAAATCAACAGGTGCAGGAGTACCAGAGAACGAGTCGGTTGCTGGATAATCCTGGAAGTCTGGAGGCGATGTTTGCTGAGTATCGCTTACTTCTGATGCAATTGTTTCTGTACGATTGTTGAGTGTCTTAGCTGAAGATGTCTTAACTTGATCGGTTGAGGATTCAGTTGTAGACGGTGGGGGAGAACTGCAACCTAGCGCTAATGCTAGTGTAAGTCCTGAAAGTACGATAATTTTCATTGGATTTATTTCACCACAATTTTACATTAATCTGGATTGTTTTAATTTAGCGAAATTTAAATAGTGACAGGGGGAAGTCAGATGCTGCGAGATTACGCTACAAAAGGCTAAACATATCAAACCGATGGATGTCGCGATCGCGTCTTGTATCAGAGGCTATTTTTGAGCGTCCATCTGAATTACTGGCTTCCGGTGAATCCCTTACCCTATCCGAACAGGGTCATTTCCTGACATTTTTCCCTCAAAGCCAAAAAGACCGAAATTTGCGCCTTAAGTTTGCTACCGATGGAACTAAGGTGACCAAAATTATTATTGGTCAACTCCCAGAAGTGGATTATCTCGAAGGCTGTCTGGATGTTGTACCGGGTGGAACTGAATCAAAGAGACTGGGCGAGGAGGAAGTCACAGCTACACAAACAAAGTCCGCCTGCGCGGACTGGGTTAGGATCATTCTCGTTCCCAGCCACTACCTGGGAATGCCTTTGGGGAGGCGGAGCCTGCCATTCTCTTGGCAAACGTCAAGATTTCATTTATTGCCCTGTTGCGATCGCACATATCCAATCGACTACATCTGCGATCGGCTGGCTTGGTGTGAAGTATTTTAGAGGAATGTGATCAAAGGGTTGGTCGGTGATGATACAAATCGCCCCCTCAAACCTGCTCAAGTCTGTGAGAAATGTATCACTGTAGGGGTACGGCATTGCCGTACCCTTACCAGGTGTAGGGTTGTCCGACGATGTTTGACATCCTCCCCCGGCTAAAGAGCGCGGGGGATTCCTCACCACGCCACCTTTAGCCGGGGTGGTCGCTGATTGGGGTTGACGCTTCGCTGAAGGTTGCCTCCAAATGAGGTCTTACACCCTCTCCACGTCCGTTTAT
>NZ_JAVJZI010000099.1:0-12074 GCF_040223135.1 Coleofasciculus sp. G3-WIS-01 | reverse complement strand
CTCGCACGATAACCCCGTGCCTCTAGGCTGGTTTATAGACAGCCCCACAAGTGCAATGTTATTGGCTCCATTAAAATCGGCATCTCCGTGCCAGCCACAATGCCCACACTTGAAAGTCTTGCCACTACGGTAAGACTTTCCTTTTGCAGGATGTATGTGCAGGCAGTTGTGACACATCTGGGAAGTATAGGCTGGGGGAATAGGAGTAACTCTAACGCCAGCGCCGAGCGCTTTGTACTCAATGAACATTCGCAGTTGATAGAATGCCCATGAATTTGAGCGTCTACGCTCAGTTTTGCTTCTGGGTTGCTGGTTTGTTCTTTCCCTAATGCCTGTTAGGTCTTCTATCGCAATTGAGGAACTTAAACTCACTGCTCGTCTGACCACCGACTTGGAAATGTTGTGATTGAGCCATTGTTGATAACGTCTCTCCCGTCCCGACAGCCGTCTCAAAACTTCTCGGCATCTACGCCGGGTTGTCCTCGTGCCTTTCGGGGCTTTCTTTTGGAGGGATGCTCTAACTTGGGAAAATTTATCTCGCACTGATTGGATGTGCTTACCGTCCCATTTCTCGCCAACGGACGTAACCGCAATGTCGCGTCGCCCCAAGTCGATACCAATCACCTTGTCTGTGATCGGCGAGTCGGGTGCATCATCTTTAATTTGGATGTGCAAGTAGAACTGACCATCCCGGTGCTTACACAATTGAGCGGAAGTTGGGTTCCTCCCTTTGAGTTTTCCTCTCTGGTAGTTACCCAGAGTCAATTCAACTCGCTCTCTACCGTGAATGGTGGCAAGGCTTACCGTCCAATCATGCTCCTTAAACCGAAACAAGTCTTTGTCACAGTCCATGCTGGTTGGGGCAAAGCTTTTGACAGGTTTGCCTTTTAGCTTGGCTACCTTACGGTTGGAAGCTACACGCGCACAAGCCCTAACAGCCATATTTGCCACGAGGTTAAACTCGCTCTTGATAGTTTGGTAGGTGAGGGACTGAATGGCAATTTTATTGGTCAGCTTAGAGTCTGTGTGTTCATTCACGTAGTTGCAGGCATCCGCAAACGCCTGAAGGGTTGCCTCTAAGAAGGCAACCTGTTTAGGCGTGGGTTGAAGTTTTACAACTATTGTGAGAACTTGTTTCATGACTGAAATTATACCAATTACTGGGAAGTAATTGGAAATACTTCGGGCATTTAGCCCTCGCATTTCCCGCTATCCCCCAAAGGCTTACCTCCACTTCGTGAAGGTTGAAGCAAGATTCCCCTCGCGATTTAGGTGGCTTCGCTACCTTAACATTTCCCAGGCTGAGATAGGTAGATCCGCATCGACTTTATTGAGAAGGCTATGATGGATTTTGACGTGGTAAGGATTCCGACATCCAGCTAGACGCCTAAAAATCTTGATGGTGATTTCTACCGTTTTTACCCCTCTCTCTATGTCTTTCAACCTTTATATTTCATACTTCCGATGACAGCGACGGTCAAAATTCAGCCTTCTGGTTTCTGCGTTAAGTACCCCAACACCTCTTGGCGAGTCACTTTTGTTGAGGAAGCGTCGGGGAAGTTCCGGTTTTCACTGATTGGAGCTGACTTTAAGTTTGAACCCAGAGATCGCTACCGCTACCCTTCTCATGATGAGGCTAAACGCGCTGCTATTTGCTTTCTGGAGTTGATGAAACGGTTAGCCCATTCTCGGATGCGCTTAAGCGTCCTAACTGAGATTGGTCTTTTGAAATTTCCCCAACAACAACATCGGGATTATAAACTGTGGTTGGTGGTAGACCGCGCCCGTTATTCCTGGGAAGCCACTCGACGAGATGGTCTTTGTATTCGATCGCAGCGCTGGTACAAGCGACCGGAAACCGCTTTATCTAAAGCACAGCAGCATATTGACTGCGAGTATGCTAAGTCTCAGATCCGGGATGTTATTGGTTGGGTTTAGTGCGTGGCTTTTTGACGCTCCTCGCCCTAAAAGTGCGAGGATTCTTGGTTCTTAGACACACCTTACAATTATCTATCCTTGCGGCAATCCTTAAACCAAAAGCCTGTAGAAAACTACCAAGCGTCGAGTTTAAGTTAGATAATCCCAGAGGGAGCCTGCTCCCCAAGCGTAATGGTACTTTGTCGAGAGTGTCTGATGCATCCGTTTTCTCTCTTTCCCTGTGTTTCTGTCCGCCCGACAGTACAGTTGTTTTTAGTCTCACGACTAACGCATTTTGCACTTTTGGAGGTATCGGCACTCATTTAAGTCCATGGGTTTTTTAAGAGGTTTCTCGCGCCTCACGTACTAGCATCTACTTTACGTGATAATTATCGATTTCTCGATTGGCGATACTCACGACTTTCGCCCGTACTAGACTACTCTTATAGTGTAGCAGATTAACCACTACAATGTCCAGAAATAAAACATTAAAAGTGGCTAGAAACTTCATCGAAGGCTTGTCGAAACTCCATCACCTAATCCTTCTTGAGCAGCTACTATAGCTAGTTTTTCCCAAACTTTACCAAAGGGAGTGACAAATCTTCTCTCAAAGTGAGAACCTTTGAAAATTTCATCGGGGACTAAAGCAGCATAGAGAGGTTTAAATGCTCTATGCTCTTCAGGAATGAAAGGATTTTTAATGAGTACATTCTCCATTACCTTATCCATCATTTCTTTGATGACGGATTGAATAGCCGTTTTGATTTTTTTTGAATCATTCATGTAACTTTCGCTATAAAATTACTTTTACTAAAGCTTTAGCTATATGATAAACAACAGGAACTGATACCGCATTTCCAAATTGTTTTTTAGCAGTACTTTCCTTGTCAGCAATTGTAAACCACTCTGGAAAGCCCTGCAATCTAGCATAGTCTTTTGCAGATAAAGGTTTGTACTTTCCTTTTCTATAGATTTCTCGAATGAATGTATTTTTATACTCTTGAGGTTCTTGAGAGTCTAGTGGTACAGTGGCAACAAAATCTCTAGTACCCGTTGCCGTCAACGTCCCAATTACATCTGAATTTGGTAAAAATATCTTAGAAATTCCATTGATTCCTGAAGAAATCTTAGAGTTAAAAAATTCATAGCCTTTGTGATCAATATATCGAAGTATTTTTTTGACAATTAACTTGTCGAGTTCGGCGGCGGTCAAATTTGGGATAAGTTGATCTAGAACTTCAAATTTTAAAGGATTACCATCTTTCAAGCCATATTTCTTTTTTCTTCTATTTTTGAGTATTGTTTGACAAATCAATTTTTCTCGTTGAGTAGTCCTGATAAGATCCCACGAGTGAATCGTGGTATGTCCATCTCGAATATCTGTAAAGATAAAGAAATCATTTAACTCATCATTTTTTTGAAATCTACCTCTAGAAGCCGGTATTTTTCCGGCAAACAAAATATCGGGAGAGAATTTTTTCTTTCTCACTTCACTAGCCTCAATACCCTCTATGAATTCATAAAGTTTTGGTTTAACGTGCAAGGGTTCAGGAAATTGGAAAGATTCGCTATTATCTAAGTCATCTCTAACTCCTACTATAAATACCCTTTCCCGATCCTGAGGAACCCCAAAGTCATAGGAATTGATGACACTGGCTTTAACGTTATAGCCTAAGCTTTTAAGCTTGCTGATTATTAGTTCAAAGCTTTGCCTATGTCGCGGATCTGTTAAGCCTTTTACATTTTCAAATATAAACCCTTTTGGTTGATTTTGTGCTACAACTATAATTACATCAAACCAAAGCTTTCCCCTTGGATCATCTAAACCTTTTATTTTTCCAGCAATAGACCAAGGTTGACAAGGAACTCCACCAACTACTATATCCACCGAAAAAGGAAATTTCCCAAGTTTGACAATATCCCCCAGGTTAACTTCTTCTGAGTTCAAATAACTAATAAAGTTTTTCTTGTAAATTTTTATAGCTTCTTTATCAATTTCTGAATAGCCTAAGCATTTTCCTCCTAACTCTTCAAGAGCAATCCTAAATCCACCAATACCCGAAAATAAATCCACAAATGTAAATTTAGGATTAAACCATAGAAGATTAGATGGTTTAGATGGATTAAATAGCTCTAACTGATTAGAAGACAATGCCGATTTCATCACCGATTTTAAGTTTGACAATCAACCCAACTTAAAAAATATTTCCACTAATCTACCTTTAGAGTTAAGCCAGGTTTTCTCTGAAATGTACTTGATTCAGTTAGAGTATCTAATGGCTGAGTTACCATCATGACCGTGGCTTAAGTGTGTAGATAGTATAGAAGGTATTATAGTTTCATGTCTATATATTACCAAACATAACTATATCTGACTATATTCTTATTTAAAGTTTACAATACCAAATTTATGTTCAGGTACTTCGTTCGGCAAGAGCCAAATAATTGTAAAGTATTATATCGATTTATTATCTTATTTTTCAATGAGCAAACTTCTGTATCATTCTTAGTCCACACAAACCAGAAAGGAGTAAAGTTAAAAAGTGAAGCTATAAAGCTTCCCTGACAAATAACCGAGTCTAGTCTAGTGTAACTGAAACATCACGATAACAAGGTCAAAACATCTGTTTACCCCAATATCTGTTTCGTCAACAAACAACAGCAACGATAAACTGGATTGTTCATAATTTACTCAAATACAAGACTGGGAGCTATGCAACTGAAGGGTGTGAGGTCAGTCAGCGCAACTCCAAAACAACTTGTGTCACTAGAGGAAATTACGGGCAAAAATTTAAAAGTTGCTGTTGTTTTTCAATGGACAAAATTCTTTAGGGTTGACGTTTGCTCAAAGACGGGTTTTGTTGATAAATTATCAGTAACTAGCGACACCCTAAACTATCCCGCGTGGAAACGCCGGTGAAGGGATTAACACCCTCTGCCCGTTGACACATTAAGGAGATTTGATAGGTATCAAGCAATGCACCGGAAAAATCTGCCCCGGTAATCGTGGCATCAAAAAAGCGGCTGCGATTGGCAATAGCATCAGTAAAAATAGCATTGGTTAAATTAGCACCGTCAAAGATAACTCGATCCGCTAAAGTCTCTGACAGGTTAGCTCCAGTTAAATCCGCCTCAAAAAACGCCGCTTTGGTGAGAATTGATCCTTGAAGAGACGCTCCTCGAAAAGAGGCGCCGCGTAAATCTGCGCCAGCAAAGGAGGTTCCCGCTAAGTTTTGATTGGAAAAATCTCGATAGTGTAATTCAGTAAGGGTGTAGTTGACAGTATTATCTTGTGCGATCGCGCAAGGCACATCTACCATCCACGCTATAACTGTCATCAACAATCCCATGCCAATTGCCAAAAGTTGCATAGCCTGGTGACTGGGGCGATTTTCGGTTCGTTTTTGGCTCGCAGTAGTCATATTCAAACAGATGGGGGCTAACTTACCTATTTTGCCGCAAGCTGGGATTGGTCATTTGTCAAATAACAGGGAACAGGGAACAGCGGCATTTTGTTAAGATACATTAATTACTCATTAGTCGCCCTATCCTACCAAGCCACTCATGATCACTGAACTTTTGCCCTTTCCATTCGAGTTAAATACGAGCGCGATCGCGGGTGCATCGTTGTGGGCGCTAGCGCTATACTGGGGCTTCTCGACGCTAAGCCACTGGATCATGGAACAGCTAAATCGCTGGTTTAACTTTGCCGAGCGATCGCTCTACACCTCTGTGAAGGAATATGAACGCACTCGTCGGGGAAGAGAAGCCCAAAACGCATTCTATGCTTCCCTGTTCAGCATTGTGCCATTTTTAATCGTTGGCGCTGGCTGCAACTGGGGTGTCGAACTTACTCTCGGTTCGAGTTGGGCAATTAGTATGGGGCTTCTGGCTTGTATCAGTGGCGCTGTTTATGAACTAGGGCGTCGTGATAGTCAGTCGAATTAGTCATTTATCCTTTATCTTTCCTCAGAACCAGAATCCTCCATGTTAACCAGCGCATTGTGGATTTTATTGATGGGCTTTTTTGGGGGTCAAATTGCTCGTCGTTTAGGTGCGCCACCGTTGATCGGTATGATTTTGGTGGGGATTGTCCTCGGACCACAGGTTGGCAATGTCATCAGTTCAGATGTACTGGAGGCGGCGGATAGCCTGCGAACCGTTGCCGTGATGGTTATCTTAATGAAAGCGGGATTGGGGCTGGATCGGGAAAAGCTACTTTCTCAGGGAAGTGTGGCGCTGCGGTTAGGCTTTTTGCCGGCGGGGTTTGAGGCAATTGCGATCGCGTTAGCCGCGATCTGGATTTTTCAGTTTGACGTTCCCACTGGGTTACTCTTGGGTTGCATCATTGGCGCAGAATCTCCGGCGGTAATTGTCCCAGGAATGCTGCGACTGAAGCGTTTGGGTTGGGGGGTGACTAAGGGAATTCCCGATGCCATTCTCACGGGGAGCGCCTTATCCGATGTTCTATTATTACTTCTATTTAGTTTATTGTTGAGTTTTTTAGGTCAGGGCGGAATTGAAACCATCACCTTACCTGGAGGATTTACACTTTCAGCCGTACAATTACTACCGTTTGAAGTATTCATTGAAATCGGACTGGGCGTCTTAATTGGCTACGCGGCGGCTCGTTTAATCGTCTCGCTGCTAACGGAACAAAATTGGACACAAAACACGGTTCAAGATGTGTTAATTGCTGCTGGAATTGCTCTATTATTGGTAATTGTTGAGAAAAGATTGCCTTATTCAGGTTACTTAGCCGCTATGGCGATGGGGTTCTTTTTGATTGAATTGGATGCGCCATTGGCTCGACGCCTACGCGGTGGATTTGATAGCCTCTGGGTTGTGGCGGAGATTGTCCTATTTGTTTTGTTGGGGGCTAGCGTTCAACTCCAGGTATTAGGGAATACAGTTTTACCGGGACTTTTAGTGTTAGCTATTGGTTTGTTTATTGGTCGTCCCGTGGGTTGGTATCTCTCGACGTTAGGGAGTAATTGGACATGGCAAGAACGGTTGTTTTTGCTGCCGGGAAATATGGCAAAAGCAACGGTACAAGCGGCGATTGGTGCGATTCCTTTCGCTAGGGGAATTGAAGGGGGAGAAGTAATTTTAGCCATTGCAGCGCTTTCAATTTTGACCACGGCACCGATTGGTGCTTGGGCGATTCCTACGTTCGCGCCTAAATTATTGGAACGGGGAGAAGTTGACCCGACGAAAGTAACGGTGGTGACTCATACCGTACTATTAGCGGCTGTGGATACATCTCCCTTGGCGACAGAGGTTTTAAGGAAAGTAGCCAGTATTGCTCGGCGTACAGATGGTGAAGTGATTGTCTTACATGTTATCAATAGTGATGAAATAGAGGAGGTAGAAAAGCTGCGCGATCGCACTCAACAATTACTCAGTGATATTCGCCATCAATTTATCACGATTAAGGGTTCCATTCCAGAGGAAATAGTTCGTGTGGCGCAAGAGTATCAAGTGACAGATATTATTATGGGAAAACGGGGACATCAACGTTGGCAACAGGTACGAGTCGGTTCCGTGTCTAAAGCGGTTCTAGAAATGAGTTCTCTTCCTGTTATCTTAGTCGAAGATCCACAAAATAATTTTCTGGCAAAAAGCAACACCTAGTTTATAATTAAGATGACTTGTATTGACTATTTATGCAAGCTTTTAGCACGTCGAGACTATAGTGTTTTTGAATTGACCAAAAAAGCTCAAGAAAAAGGTTTTGACGTTACGGATATTACTGAATCTATTGAAAAACTCCAACGACTCAATTACCAGTCTGATACTCGCTTTGTCGAAAGTATGATTACGTCATATCGCGGTAAATATGGAAAAGTAGTCATTAAGCGGAAATGTCGAGAAAAGGGGATTGATTCTGAGTTTTTTGAACAAATCTGGCAATCTCAAACTGAAGACGAAGAACCGGGAAAACTGGATAGTTTAAAAGCTAAGGTTATGAGAAAATATAAAATCACTGATTTTCATAATATTGACCCGAAGACAAAGCCAAAGGTATGGAATTACCTTCAATACCGTGGGTTTAATCCGGGTGAGATTTTAGCCCAGTGGCAGAGGGAACAAGATGAAGCGATAGAGTAGCCAAAGTATCCGATTTACTGTTTGGCTGCGTCGAGCAAGTGGTATCAGTATAATAGTATATTATGAAATTTAATCCATCACTATTTTTATCAATCTATGTCAACAGTTCAAACATTGGCAAAACAGAAGAATACATCAGCAAAGGATTTAATGCTTCCATCCTGTATCCTTCGTCGGTGTATGGTGCATCGCCAACCCGTGGCGGGTTTTGGGATTTTGCTATTCAGCAGTTCATTACGGGCAAACCCTACTGGGGTTATCAGCCATTTCCATCTGACTTTATGACAGCATGGATTCATGTTGATGATTTAGCCGATTGCTATATCGCTGTAGCGCGAAGAGGCGAAAAAGGAGGACATTACCTCGCCGCACCAGAAGATTTGAGTATTAGTCAGATGGCGACATTGTTTGCCCAGGCGGCTGGCGTGAAATTCCAGCCACCAATCTTTGAAAATAAAGATAATGTAGTTTTTGACGATTCTTATACCAGAGACGTATTGCAACTCGACTGGAAATATAAAGTGGCTGATGAGGTTAAGGCTTGGGTTGAGCGAATTCAAGAGTTGGGTATTTATTTTTTAGAGTAAAGAGTCAGAGATATTATAATAATTTAATAAGTTGTTTCGTCAATAGTAATATGAGCCTCAAAGACCGCATCTCTGAAGATATCAAAGTCGCGATGAAGGCGAAAGATAAAGTATGGCTGGAAACGGTTCGCAGTATCAAAAAGCTGATCCTGGAAAAAGAGATAAGCGTGCGTCCTCAAGGACAAGACAGTCTCACTGAAACTCAGGAACTTGAGCTTTTAGCTCAACTGGCTAAACAGCGTCGGGATTCAATTGAACAATATCGTAACGCTGGACGGGAAGACTTGGCAGAACAAGAAGCAAAAGAGTTAGCCATACTTGAAGAATATCTCCCTACCCCACTGTCGGATCAGGAAATTGAAGCGGTACTGGATGAAATTATTACCCAAACTGGCGCAAGTTCCATGAAAGACATGGGGAAAGTCATGGGACCTACAATGGAAAAGCTCAAAGGGCGTGCTGAAGGTCGCAAGATTCAAGCTATGGTGAAAGCTAAACTAAGTGGTTGACGCTTCCATCCCAAACAGTGAGGTCTTCTCAGGAGCCACAGAGAAAAGTTTAGGAGTTTGGCGGAATGAGTGACACCCCAGATTATATTCTATTTGCCCAACACGGCTGGGCGGATACCGAAGTTGCGATCGCAGCGATGGCGCAAACCCTGGCGACTCCCCAGACTCTCGTGATTACACCCAATCTCGGTTGGTTAAAAACTTGGTGGCGGATTAAGCCGTTAATCAAGCAAGTTGACGAAATAGCCACGGAAACAATTGCCAAGTATCCCGATACACCGATCCGGATTATCGGCTATTCCCTAGGGGGATTAGTCTGGGTGGAACTGCTTAACCGACATCCCGAATGGTGGACTCAGGTGGAGTCGTTAGTCCTTGTGGCTTCTCCTATTGGTGGGGTGGATTTAGCCCGAAATTTTACCTTCTTGGGAATGGGTGTCGGGATAGCTGGGGCAATGCTTGACAATCGCCGCCAGATGGCGGAATCTATTGCTAAAGTGATTCCCACATTAGTCATTGCGGGCGATGTTGGTGGCGGAACGGACGGTGCAGTGACTCTAGAAGAGACAAAGGTTCCTGGTGCAAATTTCTTTTATCTGCCCACATTATCTCATCCCACCCTAAAAAATCATCCGGCTGTAGCGGAAGTGATTCGCGACTTTTGGCAAAATCCAGTAATAATTAATGGTTGATTTGTTATTGGTATTTCGTCCTACTCGCTACCCTTGAGAAGCAAGCTACGTCATTCGTCCTTATTTGTTAAAGGTTAATTGATGATTATTCAGGAACGAACGTACCATGGTTCGGTGTAGGGGCGGGTTTCACTATTATCCTTTCTTACCCCACCCAGATGTCACTCGCGCCCGCCCCGACCGAGTTTCCTGTTCCCTTTGATAGATTCAGGTATTGCCATCTAAATCCTGAACAGATTAAAAAAGATGCAATCGTTGAATTGGCTGACTTAAAATGGCTAAAATCTTAGCAATATTTATATCGTCGGCATCCTCGATCACCAATTCCTCGTTATCTATCGCAACCGTTTGAGCCGAAAGCTGGAGAAAGCGCCAGACGCGACCCGTGGTTACAGCACCATAGATACTTTCAATCATTTGGTCTCTCGCTTGGTTAAACCGTTGTGCTGCGACCATTTCCGCAATACACTGTCCTAAACCGACAGTAGTACTCTCATTTTTGGCTTCGACAATTGTCACTACTGGGGACTCGATTTCTAATGTAAACGGTGAGGCACTCAAAATATAGTCACAAAAGCCATTGAGTCCTTGGCTGGCATCAACATTAAAATCTCGACCAGAAAACAAGCTAATTTTACCATTAAACATCTCTCTAATTTCTATCAACAACGGTGCAATTATCAACTCTGAACGAGCTTTTTTAGTATCGTTATCAAAGGCGACTTTCAAATTACGTTTCAGAGTCATTTTGAGGTAGTCGCTCGGTTCAATCTGTTCGCTTTGGGGAAACAAATTAATTAGATTAATCGTCAGATCGAACTTGGCTTTAACTTGATTGATTGTTTTAAAATCGCTATAAGCCATGACTAAACAGTCTTGCTGCCTTTTGCTATAACCCTATTTTATTCCTGATGACTTTGTTCTCGATGATGCCCATGAACCAAACCCCAGATTTTATTCTATTTGCCCAACACGGCTGGGCGGATACCCATCACGCGATCGCAGCCCTAGGGAAAACCTTAGCCACTCCCCAGTATCACTTAGTTACACCCAATCTGGGTTGGTTGAAAACCTGGTGGCGAATTGAACCATTAATTAAACAAGTAGAAGGGATAGCCACTGAAACTATTACCCAATATCCGGATACCCCGATCCGAATTATCGGTCATTCCATGGGCGGTTTAATTTGGCTAGAAATTCTTAATCAACATCCAGAATGGTGGTCTAAAATAGAATCCTTTGTATTGGTTGCATCCCCAATTGGTGGCGCAGATTTAGCCCGATTAATAGACCCTTTTAGTGTTGGTATCGGTATGGCTAGTGCCCTAGGGATTAATCGCCGCCAGATTGCCCAATCCATCGCCAAAAAGATTCCTACGTTAGTCATTGCTGGCGATAAGGATAGGGGTAGCGACGGCACAATTACCGTTGAATCAACCAAGTTTTCCGGTGCCAAGTTTGTGAGTATTCCCAATTTAGCCCATGCCCAACTCAAAAATCATCCCACAGTCATCGGAATTATCCGGGAATTTTGGGCAAATCCGACAATAACTGACCCTTCCCCCCTAGATTTTACCGCTAACTTAATTGAACGCTTGCAGTCAGTACCCGGAATGACTGATGCTCATCCGCGAGACTTTACCCGGAGTCAACCCTACATCACTTTTGCCAACGGATTCACGATTCGCATCTGGACAAATCCGTTACAAGTTGATCATATCTTTGTCGCTAATCCCGAAGGGGAATGTCTTTACAGCGGATTCGTTGGCTGGAGACATCGTGGGGCGTTACATCAAGCGTTAGCTGAAATTAAGAATCAGTAAACCCGTTTTCTATAGCCGTAGTGGCGTGGCACACCTAAAATGGTGGATTAGTATTGTAGGGGCGCACGGTGTGCGCCCAATTTCACCGTCAAATCACGGTGTGCGCCCAATTTCACCGTCAAATCTATTCCACAATTTTAGCTGTGTCACTCCGCCATCGTGAGGAGAGCGAAGCGTAACGCACCATTGTTTACAGCGCTTTTGGTAGTGAGGTACACAAACAGATCCCCGACAACTTCTACGAAGTCGGGGATCTTGCTGAGAATACTGTACCTCATCAACCTGAATTACGGGGTTTGACATCCTCCCCCGGCTAAAGAGCGCGGGGGATTCCTCACCACGCCACCTTTAGCCGGGGTGGTCGCTGATTGGGGTTGACGCTTCGCTGAAGGTTGCCTCCAAATGAGGTCTTACACCCTCTCCACGTCCGTTTAT
>NZ_JAVJZI010000097.1:0-3605 GCF_040223135.1 Coleofasciculus sp. G3-WIS-01 | reverse complement strand
ATAAACGGACGTGGAGAGGGTGTAAGACCTCATTTGGAGGCAACCTTCAGCGAAGCGTCAACCCCAATCAGCGACCACCCCGGCTAAAGGTGGCGTGGTGAGGAATCCCCCGCGCTCTTTAGCCGGGGGAGGATGTCAAATCACAAAGAGATACAGGGAATTTTGAGTTTTGTGTAGGGGCGGGTTTCACTACCATCCTTTCTGACTTCACCCAGATTCGACTAAACCCGCCCCTACTCCCCTATATCCCCTACTCATGATACCAAGTTAACCCTAGCGCCGCCGTTTCTTCTGGCGCTTGAGCCACGAGTCGATTACTCCGGAACACTAAAAAATAGACACTTGCCACAATCAGCGCTACGCCAATCCCCCAAACACCGCCTCGGTAATTAGGTATGGAAACACAAGCAACTAGGGCAAATGTGGCTAAAGCCAAACCCAAAAATGCTCCCGCCGTTCCCAATGGACTTTCGTAGGGTTTGGGTAAATTAGGATTCCCTTTGAGCTTCATGTAGCTAATCATGACCAAAATATAGGAAATTAATGCCCCAAACACAGCCATATTCAAAATCACGGCATCTACGGCTTCAATACCGATATTCACCAGTAGCACACAGAGAAATCCAATCGTCGCCCCCACAATTAATGCCCGATGGGGGGTATTCGTTTTACTCGTAACCGATAGCCAACGGGGTAAGTACCCAGCACGGGATAGGGAGAAAATAATCCGTCCGTAGGCAAACATATTACCGTGGAGACTGGCAATTAAACCACAAATCAGCGCGAGTGCTGTGACAATGGTACTGGTAGCGCCGGCGCCAAAATAAGCCTCTAACCCATCTCGTAGGGGAGCATCGGATTGAGCAATCGCCGCCGCGCCCCCGCCAACACCGGAGTTAATCACCACGGTGAAAATTGACAGAATAATCAGAGTAAACACGCCAGAAATCATTCCCGTTGGCATATCCCGAGGCACATCATCAGTTTCCTCAGCCGTCATGGGTAGTTGTTCAATCGCCAGATATAACCATATCGCAAAGGGAATCGCGCCAAACACCCCAAACCAGCCTTTCGGTAACCAGGTTTGTGACTGTCCCGGTTCAGCCGGAATATTAAACAGTAGGCTAAAACTAAATTCACCCGATACCAGCATACTTACATAGAAGATGGCTAATACTGTCATCGCGATGATAGTTAGCCAAAGGCAAACTGTCACACTCAGTTCAAAGCCTCGGATGTTAATCGCCAAGAAAATAGCGTAGGCAAACACCCAGATAAAAAAGCTGGGCAGATTGGGTAATAAGGGTTTGAGGTAGTTGCTTAAACTGAAAACCAGCGCCGCATTGGCGAGGACATATTCAATGGTGACTGTAATCCCACAAATAAACCCCCAAAAAGGACCGAGGGCATAGCGTGTGAACGAGTAGAATCCGCCAGCATAGGGGAGGGCGGCTGAGAGTTCGGCGCTGCTATAGACTAAACAGAGATACATGATTGCCATTAAGAAAGCGGCAATACTAAACCCCCAGAATCCTCCGGAGGCTAAACCATAGTTCCAACCATAGAAATCACCTGAGATAACAGCGCCAACCCCTAAACCCCATAAGAGTAAACCCCCGGCATTTCCTTTCAATTGTCGGCGTCTGAGATAGCCATTATTTACTGTTTCGTAAACAGCAATACCTTGAGAGTGTTGCATAGATAAACCTTATATTCAACTGTTTACCTTGCACCCCAATAATCCTTCATTCAGCTCAAACCTTGGGCTGTTTAAGTTCACAAGATTGGACGGCGTTCCCTACTATCTTTTTCCCAGAATGAGAGGAAAAACGAACGCCGCCCGTTCCTGGTTAATTGTTGATTGCTAAGAACCCTGTAGCTTGCTTGGAGAGAAGCGAGTAGCATCTAGTTCTTTGACAGCATCATTCCATCATTCAGCAGATCGTAATACAGATCCGGATTGACCGCTGAGTTAGTTTAATTGCTGATATAGCGCTATTCCACTCGCCAAACAGCTCAACGTGTATTACACTAATCTCGGACTTAGATCGTCAGTTGTATGACAAAATCATTCTAGGTCATCTTAATCTTTATATAAAATATACATGCAGCTTTATCCGGTTAAAAATTAGCGTCGCCAGAGTAAAAATATACTGTAAAGACACCTTAAATATTGGCGAAAAATATTTAACTTTTCCAATTGACATTTTGCGTCTTTTATAGTTATAAAATGATGGTTAAGCATAAAGTTTTATTAGTCAAAGCACTGAAATGGCAGCAGCAAAACCGTAATCCCAGTATTTTGTTGCGCGGGTACAATTTACAGCAGGCTCAAAATTGGCTCAAGGTTGCCAAACAGCGCCGGGAACACCCGCCGCTACCCGTGCATGAAGAGTTTATTACTGAAAGTAGTCAGCAACCGCCTGACACCTCCATCGATGTTTTTGTTTCCTACTCCCGTACCGATTCCGATTTTACCCGTCGCTTAAATGAGGCGCTGCAAGTTCAGGGAAAAACCACCTGGTTTGATCAGGAAAGTATTGCTTCAGGTAGTGATTTCCAGGCGGTGAAGATGAATAAGCGAGTGGTGACGGTGCTGTATCGGGATGTTGTAGTGCTTCCTACTCTGAATTTTAATTGAATCGTATTGAATAGTAATGATATGATGTCTGGTTAAACACCAAGAAAAATGCCTGAAACCTTTGCTGTTAAAGCCTTGCAATTATGGGCAATCATCAGGATATGATATGAATAGCTGAATTAGATCTCAGTCTCTTGACGTAATGCCGCAATAATCTGACTATTAGCCTTGGGAAACGAAAACTGGTCAATTTCCTCCAAGGTTACCCAACGGATTTCATCACATTCTAAGGCTTGGGGGATACCAGACAGATGACGACAGTGATGAACCATCAAGGTTACCCGAAAATGGCTATAGGCATGATCAACAGTGATGACGCGATCGCCTACTTCGATCTCGATTCCTAATTCTTCCCGAATTTCCCGCTTAATACAGTCTGTCACAGTTTCATCTGGCTCAATTTTGCCGCCAGGAAATTCCCATAATCCACCCAATAACCCTTGAGCAGGGCGGCGGTCAATTAAAATTTGTCCTTGGTCATTCCGAATAACGGCAACACCAATGATTTTGTGAGGTAAGGGCGTAGAGGCTTCACGCATGGGTAACTTAGATGCAATACCTAGATTGTACGCCTGACAGTGAACTTCTACAGATGAAATCGGCAGCCCAGTGAATGAGTCTGCCGATATTCAATTTCGTCCCAATTGGGGTTAACTAACAGTCCGTAAATATCTAGACAATTAGTGACATAACTAGACATTTTCTATGATATAGTCAGGCAATGTCTAGTTTAACCCCCCAAGAAGCAGCCACTCGACTAGGTGCCACGGTCTTGCACTTTGCACCGATGCTCACTCAATGGTAAAATACAATCTTATAGTATTAGTATCGCTGGTGGTCATCGTCTTATCGATATTGTTGACTTAATTGGTAAGAAATCGGGTAACGAATAGCTATGAAGACGATAACTTATTGCAAAGGCTTGCCAACCCCCGCCGATGAACTTAACCCCATCGGTTTCACC
>NZ_JAVJZI010000096.1:0-17569 GCF_040223135.1 Coleofasciculus sp. G3-WIS-01 | reverse complement strand
CGAATGTCAAAATTGTCCCCAATATCAACGGATTATTAGGCGGAATTGCCTTATGGCGGGATTGATTTTTCCTAATTGTTTACCCCTGTAGGGGCGGGTTTATGGACTTTGATTACGCTATTGATAATAACGTTGCTTCAAAACCCGCCCTTTTTCAATTGTCGTGACGTAACACAGGTTTGTCGTATTGATAAAGGTAGGTTGGGTTGAACGAAGTGAAACCCAACAAAGATTACCAGGTTTTGGTGTTGGGTTTCGTTCCTCAACCCAACCTACGACTTAGTATCAAGGGATTCCCCAATACTCCCGATAAATAAATTTTTGTAACAAAGCCTTGACTCCGGAGCAGAAATCATTCAATCTGCTAAGATAATCCAAATTAAACTTAAAACTCTTAGCGCCACTCAAAGCTGTTAGCGCAGCTCTGAGCAGCTAACCCCCAAACTGCAGGAGCCAGTCTGGAAGCTAGAAGAAATACTAACACTCCTCTAGCCACTCCGACTTCTTAAGGCAACTTATACGGGGTGGCTAAGACTTTGGGTCAATCGATTTAGGATTGAGGATTTAGGCATTTTTCCGGCAAAACAGCCGATATCGCCACAAATCCAACATCAACCTTCCTAAATCAAGGCAACGCTACCACTCATACCCAAATCAGGAGTGATTTATCATGTCTCGGAACTTGATCACGGCTGGGATAATTGATCCTCACCAATTTTCTCTCGACGAAGTACGCCACCAAGTCGCTACATTTCTTAACATTCCCCTCCAGCAAATCGATCGCATCGAATGCTGGCAACACCAAATCTGGGTTAAGCTAGTTGAATCCCGTGCCATCTTTGTCAGTTATCGCAACTTGCCCCTTTGGATTGACGCAGGATTGGCGGCGATTGGGCGCTGTACCTCTCGTTCCCAGCTTGATGAATTAGGCGAAATCTTCCGTAGGGAACGTGACTGGTATGATCAGCATGAGCAACCGGAAGCTGTGCAACCCTGGCGTCAGGCTTGGGCAAAACAAGCTGAATACCTGAGAAACGAGGAAGAACGCCTGAAACCCATTCGCGCCCATCAGGAAGCCGGAAGGGATTGGTATGGGGCTTGGGAACGGGTACTCTATTGTTGCCGAGATTTTAACCGACTCCAAGGATTAGCCTCAGAAATAAATCAACAAAGTCAGGACTTTCGGGATTTACCTGAGATAATACAAAAGATGCAGCAATTGTGGCATCAGCGCTGGCAAGAACTATCGAGTGCGATCGCGTAACTTAGGACTTCCGCAAAGCCTCTATTTGTAGTGGCGTGGCACAGCTTATTTGGTGAATTAGAATGGGAGCCCAGAAACCGTAGGGGCGCATGGCGTGCGCCCGATTCAATGGTAAAATCTCTTGCACCATTTTAGCTGGTTCACGCCAGTAGAGTGTGTTAGCGTTCGCGCAGCGTTCCCGAAGGGTAGGGTAGCGTAACGCACCTTGGTGTTAGCTGAACAAACCCGATTCTTACCATTAATTAACACTAATTTTATAAATTAATCGATGTTGGTAAAATAAAGACAAAATCTATTTCACATTTAGCCGATTGCGGATCAATGTTTCCGTCATCTGAGCAAGCTGATCTAACTTCTCTTTATTCTCCTGCGCCCGTTTCTCATAGTCTTTCTTCCGGATAATTGCCGCCCGCGCTAAGTCTTCCCGGTTTTGTTTCAGTGCTTGAATGGCGACTTTCTGCCAAGCACTTATCTCACGAACATCGTGGTTGTACTGCGGTTGCAGAGTATTCCAAACTCCTTTAATTTCAGCTAACGCTTGAGTCAATAACTGATTAGCTTTGTCAGGATCTTTCTCTTCCAGCGCTCGTTTAATCGGTTCGTATAAGTTCTCAGTATTCATCTGAGTAATAATCGGAATAAAATTTTGAATTTGCGGACTTTGACTCACGCCAGTTTTACACCAAATGGCAAAGTGTTCGCAGTTGTTGTATAGCAGGTTATACTTCCGTTCACCTAAACGATTTTCAGCGCGGCGAACAACTACACCAGGAATAAAATGAGTGGGATACTGTTTGACATAGATTTTCCCACCTCTAGCAAATGTAGGTAAAGAAGTGCGTTCAATGGTTTCACTGGGTTTGCGATAATGGATAACCGTACCGTCGCCGCAGTCAATCCCATAATGTTTGTAGACGCCTTGCAGGTTGAGAAATTCTCGATAAGCGTAAATTAGATCGCCTCGTGCCATACTTGCCTTGGGTAGAAGGGTAGAAGTGCCATAGATTTGCCAATAATACTAATAAATATAAACAAGCTGGATAAAAGACGCGATCGCACAAAAAATATAGAACGAAGCCAGCGAAGAGAGTAAAATCGAACGGGAAAGCCTATTACACTCCAGAATGAGCCAAATTTCTCCATCAACCTTGACCTCTTCCCCTCTCAACCCGCTTAAGCAACCCGCAGACTGGTTTTATGCCTTGTGGAAGTTTTCGCGTCCTCACACGATCATCGGTACTACCCTAAGTGTATTGGCATTATATGTCATTGCCTTAGCGATTACCGACAGTGCGATCGCACCCTCCAATTTAGCTCAACTCTTGGGTACCTGGATATCCTGCTGCTGCGGTAATATCTACATTGTGGGACTCAATCAACTCGAAGATGTGGAGATTGACCAAATTAATAAACCTCATCTTCCCATCGCAGCGGGGGAGTTTTCCAGAAGACAAGCTAAACTGATTGTTACCATAGCTGGACTCTTGGCGCTGCTGTTAGCCTGGTTACTTGACGGATGGTTATTTCTCATGGTTAGCGTCAGTTTAGCCATTGGTACGGCGTATTCCTTACCACCTATCCGGTTGAAGCGGTTTCCCTTTTGGGCTGCACTTTGTATCTTCTCAGTGCGAGGTGCTGTAGTCAATTTAGGACTATTCTTGCATTTTAGCTGGGTGTGGCAACAGGGTGAAGCGATGACGCCAACGCCTGCGGTGTGGGGATTGACGTTATTTGTTTTAGTGTTTACCGTCGCGATCGCGATTTTTAAGGATGTCCCGGATATTGATGGAGATAAGTTATACAATATCACCACGTTCACGATTCGACTGGGTAAGCCAGCAGTGTTTAACATCACCCGATGGATTATTACCCTCTGCTATTTGGGTATGATTCTCGGTGGAGTGCTACTGTTTGACGTGGTTAACCCGCTTGTCTTGGGGATAACACACCTGGCGGCGTTACTTCTCGTCTGGTGGCGCAGTCAGGATGTAGATTTGCAGGATAAAGTCGCGATCGCGAGTTTTTATCAATTTATCTGGAAACTCTTCTTTTTAGAATATCTGATGTTTCCCGCCGCTTGTTTGTTAGCCTGAAACACTGATTGCACAGATTTTTGGGGGAGATTGGGGTGGGAGGTGAGAGGTTAGTCACACTGATTACACTTAAAGGTTAGTTCTCAATGAACAAACGATGATTCGATTGTGGGGGGATTATCCAGTTCTCTGTGTCAATCTGTGTCATTCACTATTTAGTTTTCTGTCTGTGTGATTACAATCTGTGTAATCTGTGTTTAAGAAATGTACCCGATGGGAATTGTTCAGAATTCAAGTTGGATCGCGGCTATAGTCGTCATTGTCGGTTTATTCACTGTTATTTTTTTGATTGGTAAGACAATTGCGATCGCGTCGCTGTTTCAAAAGGGTATCGCCCTTTACCAGCAACAGGATTACCCCGAAGCGGAAACGGTGTTTCGTCAAGTTATCCACCGACAACGCAGTAACGACATGGTGCGCTTACTGCTCGGTAATACACTCCTGGCACAAAATAAATGGGATGAAGCGGTAGCTGTATTCCGGGATCTAATCGCGCGATCGCCGAAAACTGTGGATGGGTATATTAAGTTAGCCCAAGCGCTGATTGAACAAGGAAAACCGGATGCAGCCATACCTGTTATTCAGGAGTTGCTCCAGCGCCATCCTAAGAATACAGACATTCCTTTTAACGTCGGTTTAATGCTATCCAAAATTAATCGACTCGATACGCTAATTGAGTCGTATCAGACGTTGAGCCAGCAGTCTCCTGAAAAAGCTATTTTACATTTAAATCTAGCCAATAGCTTGATGATCCAAGAAAATTGGCAGGCGGCTATAGAAGAGTATCAGGAAGCTATTGCCCTCAATATTAAAAAGCCGCAAGCGTATTGGTATTTAGGGGATGCATTCAGGCAACAGGGTCAATTGGATGAAGCACTCAGCGTCTGGCGAGAGGCAATTAGCCGTTATCCTAATGATCAAGATGCTCAGTTAAGAATTCGACAAGCACTCAAAGAACAAGGTAAATTTGGATAAAAAGGTGTTTTTCAACAAGTTATCCTCTTTTTCCCCCCTTTCAAAGGTTTCTCCCCCCCTTTCAAAGGTTTCTCCCCCCCTTTCAAAGGGGGGCTAGGGGGGATGGAGAGGGGTTGGGGGTGAGGGCTGTAGCTTAAGTTGACACCAATGGTTTTACTATTACCGTTTTTGAAGCCCTAATCTGACTAATAGAAGGGCGGGTTTAGTCACGTTATCGGTTTGTGGCAAAACGTTATCGGTAAAACCCGCCCCTACACCCCTACACCCCCGCACCCGGAACTCTATCATGTTTGATCAAGATATCGTTCTCAATGCCAAAACATACAAGTCACTCCAAGCCGAATTAACCTATCTGCGATCGCGTGTGGCGCAATTGGAAGCGATGAGAATACCAGAACCGACTCAAGTTGCCCAACAGAAGGCGCTGTTGGCGGTGGTGACTAAAATTCGGGAATCTTTGGATTTGGAGAGTATCTTTAAATCAACCGCCACAGAAGTGCGTCAACTGCTGAATGCGGATCGGGTGGGGATGTTTCGCTTTGATCCAGAGTCTGACTGTCGCCGTGGGGAGATTGTCTCCGAAGATGTTGTATCACCCTATCCATCAGCCATCGCCACCAAAGTAGAGGATAACTGTTTTGGAGAAAGACATGCTACCCATTATCAGCAAGGGCGGATTTGGGCGGCTGAAGATATTTATGCACTGAATTTACTCGATTGTCACATTGCTATTCTCTCACGTTTTCAAGTTCGAGCCAACCTAGTTGTGCCGTTACTCAAGGGGAATCAGCTTTGGGGGTTGCTGTGTATTCACCAATGTTCGCGCCCACGCCAATGGCGCAGTGACGAAATAGAGTTTGTCCATCAAATTGCCATTCATTTAGGCGTGGCGTTGCAGCAAGCGGAGTTTGTGGCTCAATTGCGGATGCAGTCGGAATTATTGACGAAAGCTGTAGCTCAAGCTGTAGAACGAGAAAAAGCAGTTGCGGCTATTATTGATAAGATTCGGCGATCGCTCGATATTAATACTATATTCCAGACCACAACCCAGGAAGCGCGACACTTACTCAATGTTGATCGGGTGGCAATCTATCGGTTTAATCCAGATTGGAGTGGTGAATTTGTGGTTGAATCCGTGGCTGGGGGCTGGAAATCCTTAGTCCAAGAGCAATGTCAAGACCCACATTTATGCCAAAATATTAGTAATTGTAGTATTAAGTCCTTTGCCAATCCTCAAATTATTGATACCTATTTACAGCAAACTGAAGGCGGTGACTTTATCAAAGGTGAAGTTTTCCGAGTTTGTCGTGATATTTACACAGCCGGGTTTTCAGATTGCTATATTCAAAGTTTAGAACGCTATCAGGCAAGAGCATACACAATTATTGCAATTTACAAAGGCAAAACTCTCTGGGGACTTTTAGCCGCTTTTCAAAATTCAGCACCGCGATTGTGGCAGGAGACAGATATTAATTTTTTGGTGCAAATTGGCGCTCAATTAGGGGTAGCCATTCAACAAGCTGAACTCCTCGGAAAAGCTCAACGGCGATCGGCAGAACTGCAAACCACACTGGAGGCGCAATTACAACAACGGGCAGATGAATTAGCCCAGGAAGCAGAACGGGAACGGGCGTTAGCTCAGGTGATTGATAAAATTCGCCAAACTTTAGATTTAAATACGATTTTCCAAACGGCGGCAACAGAAGTCCGTCAATTGTTGGATGTTGAACGAATTGCTATTTATAAATTCCGCGAGGATTATTTCGGTGATTTTATTTTTGAATCGGAAGCAGGAAACTTACCAAAACTGGTGGGTAGTGCGTGGGAAGATCCCTATTTAAGCGAACAAAAAGGGGGTCGGTTACGGGATAACGAACATTGTATTGCTGATGATATCTATAGAGCTAATTTTAGTGATTGCCATATCGAAGCTTTGGTATCTTTTGGGATTAAATCCTTTGCTGTCGTGGCTTTGTTTAAAGGGGAAAAACTTTGGGGACTACTGAGTGCTTTTCAACATAGTCAATCCCGCCATTGGCAGGAACGAGAAGTTAAGTTACTCATGCAAGTGGCAGCCCAATTAGGGGTAGCACTGCAACAGTCAGAATATTTAGAATTATTGCAAGCTCAAGCCGTCCAGCAAGCCAAGGCTGCTGAACAGGCGCGGGCATTAGCACGGGTGATTGAAAGTATTCGTCAAACCTTAGATATTGATCAGATTTTCAGTACGACTACCCAAGAAGTACGGCAAATTCTTAACTGCGATCGCGTCGTGGTGTATCGATTTAATCCCGACTGGAGTGGGGATTTTGTCTCCGAATCGGTGGCATTAGGTTGGTCTCCCTTAGTCAGTTCTGATCTGACAACGGTATGGTCAGATACCTGTTTACAAAAAACTCAGGGCGGTCGATTTCGGAATCATGAAAACGTTGTCGTTAATGATATTTACCCAATAATTTACTCGACCTGTCATGTCAAATTGTTGGAGGTATTTCATATTAAAGCCTACTGTTTAATCCCCGTTTTTGTCGGGGATAAACTGTGGGGATTACTGGGTGCATATCAAAACTCCAGTCCCCGTCACTGGGACGCCGCAGAAATTAGTTTACTGACACAGGTCAGTAATCAGTTAGGTGTGGCGCTGCAACAAGCCGCCCTCATGGCTCAACTCAAAGATGCGAAGGAAGCAGCTGATGCGGCTAACCGTGCCAAAAGCGAGTTTCTGGCGAATATGAGCCATGAACTGCGGACTCCCCTGAATGCGATTCTTGGTTTTGCCCAAGTTATGACCCGCGATTCTACTTTAACTCCAACTCAACAGGAGTATCTAGGAATTATTGCTCGCAGTGGTGAACATTTACTCACGCTGCTCAATGATGTATTAGAAATGTCTAAAATAGAAGCGGGACGAATTACGCTGAATGAAACAAGTTTTGACCTCTATCGTTTACTCAAAAGTTTAGAAGAAATGCTCCAGCTAAAAGCCGCATCAAAGGGCTTAGAGCTAATCTTTAATTGTGATCCAGATGTTCCTCAATACGTGCGGACTGATGAGAGCAAGTTACGTCAGGTTTTAATTAATTTATTGGGAAATGCGATTAAATTTACAGGGGAAGGGAATGTCACCTTGCATGTAGAGACGTGCCATGGCACGTCTCTACAGGAACGGGGTATAAATCCCCAATCCCCAATCCCCAATCCCCAATCCCTAATCACCTTTGAAGTCGAAGACACCGGTCCAGGAATTGCCCCAGCAGAACTTGATACCTTGTTTGAAGCCTTTATCCAAACGGAAACCGGTCGCAAATCTCAAGAAGGTACAGGATTAGGTTTACCCATTAGCCAGAAATTTGTCCAACTGATGGGAGGAACCATCGCCGTCAGCAGTATTTTAAGTCAGGGAACAAGGTTTCGGTTTACGATTAAGATTAGTCCTGCCCAAGCGGCTGACATTGAGATTCAACAGTCTAAACGGGTGATTAGTTTAGCCCCAAATCAACCCAGCTATCGGATTCTGATTGCTGATGATAAATGGGAAAGTCGGGTTCTGCTGGTTAATTTAATCGCACCGATGGGTTTTGAGGTGCAGGAAGCAGAAAATGGATGGCAAGCCGTTGAACGTTGGCAGAGTTGGGAACCTCACCTGATTTGGATGGATATGCGGATGCCTGTGATGGATGGTTATGAAGCCACTCGTCGAATTCGACAATCGTTGCAGGGTCAAGCAACGGTAATTATAGCCTTGACTGCCAGTGTTTTCGATAAGCAGCGCTCGGTTGTCTTGTCAGCCGGCTGCGACGATTTTGTGAGCAAGCCGTTTCGGGAAGAGGTTATCTTTGAAAAAATGGCGCAACATTTAGGGGTGCGTTATTTGTATGCTCAAGCTGAACCTGCCTGTCTCATATCGCCGGATACGTCGCCAGTAACCTTGCAGGGAACTGCCTTACAAGAGGCATTGGCACGAATGCCAACTGAATGGCTGGCACAACTGCACAAAGCCGCACTCAGCGCTAGAGAGAAAGTGATGATTCAGCTTATTGCCCAAATTCCTGAGGAGCAAATGTCTCTGGCTCAAACCTTGAACCAATGGGTTAACACCCTTTATTTTGATCGCATAGTGGATTTAACACAGCCCCTAATTCATGAGTGAACGTCAATCTCAAGCCATCAAGGGAGACATATTAATTGTCGATGATATCCCTGATAATTTACGCATTTTGTTTACCATGCTGACGAACCAGGGCTATGAAGTTCGTCGGGTGATTAATGGGAAACAGGCACTGAATGCGGTTAATACTGATCCGCCGGATTTGATTTTGCTGGATATTAAAATGCCGGAAATGGATGGGTATGAAGTTTGTCAACGATTGAAAGCCGACGAACAAACCGCCGAAATTCCGGTAATTTTCTTGAGCGCCCTTGATGAAGTCTGGGATAAAGTGAAAGCCTTTGAAGTGGGTGGCGTAGACTATATTACCAAGCCCTTTCAACTGGAAGAAGTGATCGCGCGGGTTAAAACCCAACTAACTTTACGCCATATCCAACAGCAACTGCAAGCCCAAAACGCCACACTAGCAGAGGCAAAAGAAGCCGCAGAAGCCGCTAACCGGGCTAAAAGTGAATTCCTGGCAACCATGAGCCATGAAATCCGCACCCCTCTGAATGCGGTGATTGGGTTAACGGGAATTTTGGAGAATACGAAGCTGGATAACCACCAACGGGACTTAGTCGAAACGATTCGTCAAAGTGGTGAAACGCTGCTGACTACGATTAATGATGTGCTTGATTTTGCTAAGATTGAGTCGGGTAAACTAGAGCTTGAATTCAAACCCTTTAATTTGCGTGAATGTCTGGAAACTTCTGTTGATCTGTTTTCGCCAAAAGCAGTGCAAAAGGGATTGGAATTAACTTACTTTATTGACCCAGAAGTTCCCACTACTGTGATCGGAGATGTCACCCGCCTGCGCCAAATCCTCATCAATTTGCTGAGTAATGCAATTAAATTTACAGATGTGGGGGAAGTTAGCGTTTTGGTGAAGGTTCAACATCAATACGTCACTGATTCGACTCAAAACCAGGATAGCAATACCTCGCCGACTGTTTGTCTTTTGTTTTCAGTAAAAGACACGGGCATTGGTATTCCTCAAGACGGCTTTGACCGCTTGTTTCAACGCTTCAGTCAACTAGATTCTTCAACCACTCGTCAGTATGGTGGTACGGGACTGGGTTTAATTATTTCTAAACAATTAAGTGAAATGATGGGGGGGGGGATTTGGGTAGACAGCAGCTTCGGTGAAGGGTCTACCTTTTCCTTCTGTGTCGTCTTAAGGGTAGCCCAAAATGCGTCGGAAGAAAATTTAAGTACTACTCAACCACAGCTTAGGGGTAAACGAGTTTTAATTGTTGATGATAATTCAACAAATTGCCGAATTTTAACCCAGCAAACCGAATGTTGGGGTATGATTGCCCGGAGTACTCAATCCGGTGATGAAGCCCTAGCTTGGCTCAATCAAGGAGAAGCCTTTGATCTGGCAATTATTGATCGGCAAATGCCAGAGATGAATGGACTAACTTTGGGGCTGCAAATCCATAACCAATCCCTTTGTAAACAATTGCCTTTGGTGTTACTAACCGCTGTGGGAAACTTGACAACAAAAACCTCTTTGATTGAGCGGCATTTTGCTGCCTGTATCCCTAAACCGATTAAACTTGGACAATTTTATAACGTTATGACTCAAGTTTTGGTAAAACAGGCTACTTCTATTGATTCTCAACCGGCTTCACCAAAATCTGAAGATTTGCCTCTTGCCCAACAGTTACCGTTACGAATTCTTTTGGCTGAAGATAATATAGTCAATCAAAAGGTAGAATTGTTGCTGTTAAAACGTTTAGGTTATCAAGCCGATTTTGTCACTAATGGTCAGGAAGTTCTTGACGCCATCTCCCGTCAATCTTACGATGTAATATTGATGGATGTACAAATGCCAGAAATGGATGGCTTAACCGCGACCCGTTACATCTGCCAAAACTACTCCCAGCGTCCTTGGATTATTGCGCTGACAGCTAATGCGATGCAGGAAGACCGAGAAACTTGTTTAGAGGCGGGGATGGATGATTATATTAGTAAACCGATTCGCCAGGCTGATTTGATTCGGGTCTTTAAAACTATTCCTTTGCGCCAAGCACCAACATATTAAGACGAAATACGAATGGCACTGAAAATTTGCATTTGTTAGATTACCTAAATCCTTGATATACCCTACTGACGTGCTATAGTGTCAAGTTAAATTAGAGGAGAGGGCGACCCGACCGCCTGTAGGGGCGGGTTTTACGGATAACTTGTCAGCCAAAACTGGTAACTTATCTAAACCCGCCCTGTTTCTAGAGTTGCTAATTGGTGCAAGCGGGTGCCCCTACAAGCGCCTCTATTGTGTGTTTTTCTTATTTAAAGATCAACCGTCCTTCGACTTTAGCGTCAAGAAGTTGATTAGAACCCAGATATTCTTCAAGGACATTTTGGGCAGATGTTGTAATCACCTTCGGACTACCTAGTTCTTCACTTGTCAGGTTGAGACTTTGCTCTGCATTTTTGTAATGGTATTCTTGGAGACAAACACTGTACTGTGCATCTTCTTGTACGGGTTTACCATTAACTAACAAAGTTTCAACCTTCTGATCAGCATCATTGTAAACAGCTTGAGTTCCTTGGTTAACTTGAAAACAATTACTTTCACCAGGAATGCGGTTTTCGGGTCTCATCACATGGTTAAATAACTTGAGCAACTGTGTCCCCGTCAATCGCACTTTATAGAGTGGTCCATCATAAGGATAAACCTTTTTCATATCGCCCAGTGTAACCACAGGACCCAATTCTGTTCCTCGGATTGAACCACTTCCGATTAAAACGACATCCAACAGATCCATTTGGGCAAAACAATCTGTGATTAAGTTACCCAATTCAGTTTCTTCTTCACGCTTCGGATGGGTCAGTTTACGGGCTAGGCGACCAATAATTCGGTT
This sequence comes from Coleofasciculus sp. G3-WIS-01, assembly GCF_040223135.1. Lineage (NCBI taxonomy): Bacteria > Bacillati > Cyanobacteriota > Cyanophyceae > Coleofasciculales > Coleofasciculaceae > Coleofasciculus > Coleofasciculus sp. G3-WIS-01. The sequence continues at coordinate 6,217 of NZ_JAVJZI010000096.1, read as the reverse complement.
ATATTTGCGATCTACCGCTTCTTTATAAGTGGCAATAAAGTTTTGCAGATCAACATCTGGCTCAGCCACAGTATTATCAATCGGAACGAGTTGCCACTTCCATTCCACAATACTGTTAGTTTCATCATCTACGGTTATGTCGAAACGTCCAATCTGATCGGTACCAACGGCGGCTTGTGAAATCAGAATATTATTCACTTGTGCTGGCTGTTCTAGCCGTGTATGGGAGTGTCCACCAATGATCATATCCACTCCCCATGCTGGGTCTAGCATCTGGGCTAGTTTTTTATCTTCTTCAAAACCAATATGGGTGAGCAGAACCGTCAGGTCAATATCCTCACTTTTGTAGGCGTTGCAAATCTTGCCTACTTCTGCAGCGGCATCTTCTAAACCAACAAATGTGCTAATACTTGTGTCGAGTTTTAAGGCTTTAAGCACTTCTTCAGTCACAATACCGATGAACATGATATCAAATCCATCAACATTGAGGATTAGATAGGGATTCATCAATCGTTTACTGTACTTCTTGATATACAGGTTGGCATTGACGATGGGAAAGTTTGCCATCTTTTCCAGAAATAGCAAATGAGGAAATCCATAGTCTAATTCGTGGTTTCCCAAGGTTACTACGTCTGGCGCCAGATAATTCATAATTTCTATGGTTGACAGACCCTTAAATTCGGTATCAATCATAGACCCTTGGAGCATATCGCCAGAAATCACATAAAGCGTGTTTTTCTCTTCTTGGCGCACTTTATTGATATAGCCAGAAAGCAGCGCTAGTCCTCCAATTAAGTTACCCTCTCCACTTTGGGCTTCAGCGAGAAAGTCGCCGTGCATATCATTGGAATGTAAAATCGTAAACTTTTTCAACCGTTCTGCCGTTGTCGTTGTCATTTTTTTACCTCACTTTTTTGTTGACATGATGCTCAGAGAGAAGATGTTACTTTTGCTGCTTTACATCGGGACTAAACTTTCAGAGTTTTGGGTTTTGGTCTAGATGTTCAGCCTGATTCAAACATCCTCTCCATGAAAAAGGTTAGATGATTTGAGTCATCGGTTGACCACTAACGCCAATGACTCATTTCTGTAAATAGGAAAAAAGTTCAGCCTGATTGAAGGGTAAATTATCGAAACTGGGTTTTAGCGAAACAAAAACATTCGGCGGTAAGTCAGGGACAACATAGGTTTGTCCTTGGGTGTCGCCAGGATCTGCAGTCGCATCTACTTCTATGTGCAGCGGTGTTTCCGGGGAAAAGTCTGCTTCAGCCATGTTGATAGCTGCCACTAAATCCCACGCCGGGTTAGGATCATTACCACTTTGAATGATGGTTAAAGCGAAGTCTAAAAATTCCGAGGCGATTTTGCTTTCAGGAGTTCCTGTCGCTAACCAAGCTTGTTGATCTTCTCGGGAAAAGGAGACTTCGTGGGTGGTGTCTAAGGAGGTCAACTGAATTTTTAATCCCTTTTCTCCAGCTTCAAAGACTTCTTTAGCCGCTAAAGGATCAACCCAGATGTTAAATTCAGCAACCTTATTGGTGGAAAAAGGTGGATCAGGAACAACACCAAGATTGCCAGGTAGAAAAACAGCACCGCCCATAATGTCGAGGACAGAGATATTATCGATAATTGTCGGATCGAGTCGCAGTGCTTCGGCTATATTGGTTAAAGAACCAGTAGCTAAGATAGTTACAGGTTCAGGAGATTTTTTGATGGTTTTGACAATCAGTTTTGCCGCTGGTTTGGTCTTGAACGAGGGAGCGGTATCGGGTAAAGTGACAAAGGGTGACCAAAAGGTAACCGCTCCGTCACGGATAAATTGGGGATAAGTATTGTTTCCGCCTAAAGGTTCAGACGGACCAATACCAATGGGAATATCGCTTACCCCTAATCGTCCTAGCATCCGCTCGAAATTGCCAATAAACGTGGCAGGATCAGCAATGCCTTGAGAAAGGGTAATCGCTTTGAGTTCAAATTTAGGATTAGCTAGAAGATAAGCTAAGGCGGTCATGCCATCTTGGCTACCGTCGTCGTCAAAAATCAGCGGTGTTCGATCGAGGGAAGCGTCGGCTATTAATTGGCTCAAACCAGAGTTTTGGCTACAGCTTACTGGAGAGTGAAAAAATCTGTTTGGCGAACAATTACTCTGAGCATTTGCCGGAAATGCCCCAACCCACATTGCCAGAATTATTGCCAAACAACAACCTAATATTTTTTTCATCCGTTATTCCTTATTCTCAGTGTGAATTGGCAGGATTTTTATACGCTCGACATTTGAGCGTAGCAGAGCTGAGCGTAAACGATGAGTGACGAATACAAAAATTAACAAATATAGACTGACATTTTAAAAAATGTTAAGGTTTTTGCTTTAAACTGATAAGTCTAGACAAGAGAGCCGTTGAAATCTCTGCTACATCAAGGTGGAGAGCGATCGCACCTCTGATAGGGAAAGCTGAGGGGTAAGCATAAAGGAGGGTCAAACGCTTTTAATTAAACAGAAATGGTTTGACAGATACAATCATCCGCTCTAACTCAGTTTTGTTGTGTTTGAGAAGCTTATGTTCCCACAATTCATTCGTGTTATTGGAACAGTCTTGTGCCAGAAATTCTCCAATTTCCTCAAAACTATTTTTGATGTCTCTCTTTAGATTCTCAGGTTCAGATTGCACTCCAAGAATGAATACTCTTTCTTTTAGATCATCTGGAATCTTACTCTCTACATAACTTAACCGACTTTCACGGTTATCAAAATCAATGAGCAAAACTATCATTCTTTGTGGAAATTTTCGCATTGTAGGCGCATAATCATTCGTGAATTGCTCTACAGTTCTTTGCCACCCACCAGCAGGCGGCAGGACTTGAATAGCACGGTTATTAAGGTTTGGAGATTGAATAAATCCGTTGGCAATCTGGCGATTCGCATCGTCTTCAGGTAACACCAGAATGTGAGGTTTATACTGATTTGGACTCATAGCTCTATATCGCCACAAATCAAGGTATTTATCAGATCACCTGTCACGGGCATATCACGGAGCAATCTGATCAAAGTTGGTTCCAAGTGGCTTTTTCGATCGAGCACAAAAGTATTTTCATCTGAAAATTTTCGGATGGCTTCCTCATTGTGTGATGTCACTAAAATTTGTCCCTTCTGCTTAAATGAGCGTCGCAATGATATGACAAAAGAACCAACTTCTGATAATGATAGATAGTTTTCAGGTTCATCCCAGAAGCAAAAAAGTGGTCCATAAAATTCGTTGGCAGCTAAGACCACAGCGCAAATAAAAAAGCATTTTTCGCCGTCCGATAAGTCTTTAAAGTCAACATTCAGATTTGCACTATTTGCTTCAAACCGAACAATCATGCTTTTGGAGTCTTTGCCAATTAATTCATTCAGAAAATCCTGAATGTCTGGCATAACTTCTCGGAGATACCTATCAACCCGTGCGTAAGCAGCAGGATAGCGACTGAGTAATCCAGAAACCCACTCTCCAAAGTTTGAACCATCTCGCCTTGGCTCCAAGGTGTCGCCCTTGGAATCTCCTGTCATCAAGCTTGGGATTGGGGCTAAGATGATCATGTGAGCTAGCCAAGTCTTGAAAATATGAAGTGGGTCAGTCTCAGATTGCTCCTGAATTACGGGAAGGGCAACAAGATGCCAATCTAACCGAAACTGAGCCTCACGATTTTGCCAGCTGCTGTAAAGAATGACTTGGGCTTCTTTTCGAGAGTAAATTGGCTCTCCTGAAACCAGCAATTGCTCTTCAGAAACTCGCAGTTCTCTAAATTTTTCTGGCAACTCCAATGCCAGGACATATTTGTACAATTTATTGTCAAGGAATACTTCTATTTCAAAGCGAATCGGAACATCAAATCTTCCCCGAGCGAAATCTTTCGGGCTAATAATGTCCAATTCTTCAAGGTCTCGCATTCTATTAATACCTTGACTAATTTTTTGAAGTCCCTCTAATGCATCGGCAATAGTTGATTTGCCTGACCCATTTTTTCCAATCAACAGTGCAGATGGCATTCCTTTGATAGTTAGTTCAAAGTTTTCTAGACATCTGAAGTTGTGTACATATAGTCTTTGCAGCATAACCCAATGATTCTCAGCAGTTGAAATTGAAATAACTTGTGATGGAATGCACTCATTGTAAACGATATTGATTAACCCACATTCCGCTCTTTAAAACTATCCCTTCGCGCCAAGCACCAACACCTTAATTAGAAGGTGCCGGCTAGACATCCAAGGCAGTTAAGTACCGAGCAGCTTGTCCCAGAACGTGAAGTACAATCCGTAGTGTACAGTGTACTGACGATGATGTATCGAATGATAAGTTGCCCCGATAAACCACTTCCCCAGCCAGTGGTGAGGAAATGATGAGGGAAATAACTCGAATCCCAGATGAGATACCACTGCCCATACGGTCATCGTTATCAGTGCAGTAGCCAAGGTGATAAAATGGAGCGGAACGATAAAGATTATCGCGACAAAGAAGAGTGATTGTATAATTGCCTCTGGTAGGTCAAATGCGAAGGAACTCCATGGTGTTGGCTCTCCCGAACGGTGGTGTCCAGAATGCATCCATTTAAAAAGCAAAGGGTGGTGAAAGAGGCGATGGATAAAGTAAAAGTACGTATCTTGAAGGATAAGCACCGCCACAAAGCTAACTCCTATATACCACAGTCCATATTCATCTGGGTTAGTGTAAAGGAGCGTTACTCCCAAACCGTACTCTGATATGATTAGCGCTGCACAAAAGGCAAAAATCACTGCCGAGAGAACTGATAATTTGATATCATTTCTAATCGAAGCGCTCATCAGAGGCTTCAGACGCAAACTCTGTGTAGCGAGGAACTTCTCCAGAACGACATAAAAGAGCCAGTAGGCTCCCCCAGCGATAAGAAAGTATCGGGCAAGAGTGACTCCAAAAAATACCAAGTAATAATACCCAAATGAGTGGTTTGTCAACTCCTTTGCAAAGTTCAAGTTTCCTCCTTTTTACTTTTAAATTCGGCTTTTGCTAATCAAATCTCCTTCAGAGACTTTTTCAAAGAGGTATAGGCTTCATGCATAATAAAAGTATTGTCATTGATGCTATCATCAACAACTTACTTATGCTCTCACATATAATTAATTCATGAAAAATGCCCAAAGGTAGATTTTGGGCAGTTTTTATCCCACGTTGGTCAAGAGGGCGCAGGTCCTGTGCGCCACTACAATGGTGACCTGCTCCCGCGAACGGTGGTGACACCAAGGGGCGCTCTACTGAATAGTTTCCTCTCCATAAAAAGCCGCTCTATCCACAGGAGACCATGGCTGAAGCTTGCTGAGTAAGGCGGGGTCAGGTTGAATACGCTGAATTTTCCCTTCTACTTTAGGACTATCAGGTCTCAGGGATTGTCCGCAAATTAGCAAAAACGACCACTGATACGTCTTGCCAATTTCCAGGGTTGGTGCATCAAGCGGCAGTTTAAAGCTGACTAAACCTCTCTGCTTAGGAAGTGATAGGGTTTTTTTGTAGAAATAATCTTCTGTTTCATCCTTGAGAAGAAATACAGCGTCTTGAGCCACTGTTGGTGGGATGTAAACAAAAAATGTGGGACGTTCCGCCACCGTAAATCCATGATTTGTAGCTAACTCAAAGGGCGTAACTGATGTTCCCAGATTACCTATGTCATTGGGACATACACCACCATCTCGCGAGGCTCCCCCGGCTGAATCTCTGGGGGTTCCTTGCCTTTGAGGAATAAAGGTCACACTGGCTGTGTGAGACAGGGGTATCGTTTGAGCCTGTAATGGTACTGGTAAATTACCAACCAGTAGAAGCTTCAGGAAAAGACTGACTGAAACGAGTGCAAGAGGTTGAGGTGTATGTTTCCAAGCCATGATAAAAAACCCTCGTGAATAAGAATGAGCTGTAGTGCATCACAGGGATTTTAAGCGGCATCCCATAAAAGACAGACAAATAAGACTGATATTATACTAAACTCATTACAATTTGTCTATTTATTTTTGAGCATACCAATTCCCTAGTAGAGCAACTAAAGGATTAGAGAGTACCTACCACCCTGGATGTTTGACACTCCCCGCCCTATAAGAGCGGGGATTCTTCCGTCCTCTGGATTCCAGTGAATTTACCCTCAGAAAGCATCTTGACCGTGTGTCCCACGGCTGCAAGTCCACGAATACAGACTACTTGAGCGGCTGCAACGTCTC
>NZ_JAVJZI010000092.1:0-43764 GCF_040223135.1 Coleofasciculus sp. G3-WIS-01 | reverse complement strand
TAAAAAGGGGGAGACCAGCGGATGCTTCGCTTTTTTTTGCACGGGGGAGACCAGGGGATGCGAGAGCTTTTTTTGCACGGGGGAGACCAGAGGATGCGAGAGCTTTTTTTGCACGGGGGAAGCCAGAGGATGCGAGAGCTTTTGGTTCCATGGGGGATCTAAAGGTTGAATTCATTGCACCGTAAGCTTAAATTGCTACAACGCCGATTGAAGCACAAGAAGAAAGGGTCTAAAAATTGGCGCAAACTTAACCAAAAGATTGCTAGATTACACCAAGGAATTCACGACAGTCGAAAAGACTTTCATTTTCAACTAGCTCATCACCTAGTCCAAAATGCCGGAATGGTATTTGTTGAAGATCTTAACTTCAAGACTTGGGCGAAAGGGATGCTAGGAAAACATACCTTGGATGCTGGCTTTGGTCAGTTTATTAATATTTTGCAGTGGTGTTTGACCTAGGGTTTAGTCCCAATGGTGAGAGGATTGTCAGTGGGGGACGAGATGGGACAGTACGCTTATGGAATCGTCAAGGTGAGTTAATGGGTGAACCTTGGCGAGGACATCAGGGAGTGGTTTTTGCGGTGGCGTTTAGTCCAGATGGGGAAACCATCGCCAGTGGTAGTGGTAATGGTACAATTCGCTTATGGAATGCTCAGGGTCAGTTACAGGGTGAACCGTTACGGGGACATCAAGGTGCTGTGCGATCGCTGAGGTTTAGTCCAGATGGTGAAAGACTTGCCAGTGGTAGTGAGGATAAAACGGTACGCTTGTGGGATGTGAGGATATTACCAGAATCGCAGGATTGGCAAACGGGGTTGCAAGTGGCGTGCGATCGCCTAAAAAATCATCCCGTTTTTGAACGTCCCCAGCCAGAAATTACAGCTATTACTCTATCTCGTGATATTTGTCAAGCTAAACTGTCAAGAACGCGCCATTAAAGTAATCAGTAGGGGCTCTCGCATTTGCGCTCTATAGTTATGCAACAAACCGCTCACTAAACTCCGCAAATGCGAGAGCCCGTACATTCAATTCCCCGGTTCTGACAACCGGACAATAAGGATGGATAATTGAGACGGATTAACCACCCGTGCGATCGCTTTCTCATCGAGGACATCTCTCCAACGTCAGTAATGAGGTCACCGTGCAGCTAAAACAAGTGATTATCGTCCACAAAGCCAGAGACTCCCAAGGTCAAGCTTGGGCGGAAAAATGCGCTCGGCAATTAGAAAAACGCGGTTGTCATGTCCTAATTGGACCAAGTAGTGCCAAGGATAATCCCTATCCTGTGTTTTTGGCATCCGTGATGCAGAACATCGATCTGGCGGTGGTGCTGGGAGGGGATGGCGCCGCCTTAGCCGCCGCACGACACCTAGCCCCCGCAGGTATCCCGATTTTGGCGATCAACATTGGCGGACATCTGGGATTTCTGACAGAACCCTTTGAGGCGTTCAAGGAGAGTGAACAGATATGGGATCGGATTATCGAAGATCGCTATGCTGTGCAGCGACGCATGATGATCGAAGCCCTTCTATTTGAAGGGGATTCCCGCCAGGATAGCTTTGCCACAGGTATCAATCTCGAACCCGTGAGCGATCGCTACTTAGCGCTGAATGAAATGTGCGTCAAACCCGCCTCAGCCGATCGCATGATTACCTCGATTCTGGAAATGGAAATTGACGGAGAAGTCGTCGATCAGTACCAAGGGGATGGATTGATTGTCTCCACACCCACGGGTTCCACCTGCTATACCTTATCTGCCAACGGTCCGATTCTCCATGATGGCATGGAAGCGATCGCGGTAACACCAATTTGTCCCTTAAGTCTATCCAGTCGTCCCTTAGTCCTACCTGCGGGTTCTATTGTCAGCATTTGGCCCCTCGGCGATTATGAACTCAACACTAAACTGTGGATGGATGGGGTAATGGCAACACCGATTTGGCCCGGACAACGGGTGGATGTGCGTAAGGCAGATTGCTATGCCAAGTTTATCATTCTCCGCGAAAATAATTCCTACTACAAAACCTTACGAGAAAAACTACAGTGGGCTGGGGCGAGATTTCATTATAGTAATAATCACCGACATTAATTGATTTGAATGTGTAGGGGCGGGTTTTACTCCTATCGTTTCTCACCTAACCCAGATGTGACTAAACCCGCCCCGATCAAATTTTGAGACTAATACCAAATCCGTCTTTATTATCCCCTTTTGCAACGGCGATTGAAATCGCTGCTACACTGGCCCTTTCGTCCGCCTGCGCGGACTAGGTTAAGTCCTGAACTCTAATAACTCTAGAACACCAGTCCAGTAATCGGATCATCTACTTGAATTGTCCCAAAATGCTAACAATACGATGAAATTGTGAAAAAGTATATCCATAAGCAATCCGGCGGTAGGATGTCAAAAGGGAAGGCATCGAACCCTCCCTTTTAACTCGCTATTCATCCCCACGCCCATTGACGGATGGGGAATTCCGCGAATCATGTTAATTGTCTACCCAAAAGCTAGCAAAGCGTAATGATGATTTCACAAACCGAGTATCGCCAACGCCGCGAACAGTTGATGAGTCAGATTGGTAAGGGGACGGCTATCTTCCGCAGCGCCCCGGTTGCGGTGATGCATAATGATGTGGAATATAATTTTCGTCAGGATAGTGATTTCTTTTATCTGACGGGGTTTAATGAAGCTGAAGCTGTGGCGGTGTTAGCGCCGCACCATGCTGAACACCGCTTTGTTCTGTTTGTCCAACCCAAAGATCCAGAAAAGGAAGTTTGGACGGGGTATCGAACGGGGGTTGATGGGGCGAAAGAACGCTATGGCGCAGATGAGGCGTATCCGATTACGGAACTGGATGAGAAGTTACCTCAGTATTTAGAGAAGGCAGATCGGATTTATTATCAGTTAGGGCGCGATCGCGAGTTTAATCAAACCATCCTCAATCATTGGCAAACCTTGATGCGGACCTATCCCAAGCGGGGAACGGGTCCAATGGCGATTGAGTCCACAAATCCGCTTCTCCAGAAGATGCGCTTGGTGAAGAGTCCAACTGAGTTGGAGATGATGCGCCAAGCTGTGGGGATTTCTGTAGATGCTCATAATTATGCCCGAAAATTTGCCCAAGCGGGATGTTATGAGTACCAAATTCAGGCGGAAATCGAACATATTTTTCGTCAACGGGGGGCGTTGGGTCCTGCGTATCCGTCGATTGTGGCGTCGGGGGTGAATAGTTGTATTCTGCATTACGTGGAAAATACCCGCCAGATGGAAGCTGGGGATTTGCTGTTGATTGATGCGGGCTGTGCGTATCAGTATTACAATGCCGATATTACCCGCACGTTTCCGATTGGGGGTAAATTTAGCGAAGAACAGCGGATTATTTATGAGTTGGTATTGAAGGCGCAGCAAGACGCGATCGCACAGGTGCAACCGGGAAAGCCTTATAATCTATTTCACGATACCGCCGTGCGGGTGTTGGTGGAAGGATTAATGGATTTGGGTTTACTGGTGGGAGATATCGAGGAAATTATTAAGGAGGAGAAATATAAACCCTTCTATATGCATCGGACTGGACATTGGTTAGGGTTAGATGTTCATGATTCTGGGGTATATAAGAATGGGGAAGAAACCTGGCAAACCTTTGAACCGGGTCAAGTGGTGACGGTGGAACCGGGATTGTATATTGGCTTAGATATTAAACCGGTAGAAGGTCAACCGGAGATTCCCCAACGTTGGCGCGGGATTGGTGTCAGGATTGAGGATGATGTTTTGGTTACCGAGTCGGGGAATGAGGTGTTAACCGCTGCGGTACCCAAGTTGGTGGATGAGATGGAAGGGTAATGATTTGATCAAAATCCGGGGTGTAGGGGCGGGTAATGGGATTTTAATAGCGGTGTAACCAATAACGTTTGTATCAAAACCCGCCCTTTCCCACAATAGAGGAGGTAATGATTTTACCCAAATCCAGGGTTGTAGTGGACTGACACAGCTAAAATTGTGGAATAGATTTGACGGTGAAATTGGGCGCACACCTTGCGCCCCTACAATACTAATCCACCATTTTAGGTGTGCCACGCCAGTAGTGACTTGATTGTATTGTATGCTAAAGACATCGTAGATATCAAGAAGAATTAAGTAAATTCGCGATCGCGGGAATCGGGTTTCATTTGCAGGATACCCATAAGCAACGCCACATACTGTGAAAAGTCAGGTTCCCTGACAGGTAGTGTCCATGCTTTGAACCTGACTCAACAGTATTTGAGTGTGGCTGGCGAGTCATTATGTGTGGTGAATGAGTCTCTATGTGTGGTGAATGAGTCTCTATGTGTGGTGAATGAGTCATTATGTGTGGTGAATGAGTCTCTATGTGTGGTGAATGAGTCTCTATGTGTGGTGAATGAGTCTCTGGGCGTGGTAGACGAGTCTCTGGGCGTGGTGAATGAGTCATTATGTGTGGTGAATGAGTCTTTGAGCCTGGAACAAGCCAAAAGCGAACCGCCTAAACGACTCAACGTTATCAGTCATCAGTTATCACTCATCAGTTATCAGCCTGTTCAATCAACCTAATCCGTCTATCCTAAACCGAGATTGTAGTAAGCGCTGTCTTCGCTTCTTTTCTCTTTTTACATTTTACTCTGCTCTCCCTGGTTCGGTTCACTCAACCTGCCGAATAAATTGAACCCAACGGCTTGTTTATCTTGAACCTCCAGTAAAATCACCGAATAGGCGATTACTTCATCAATCGCTAAACAAATCACCCCCACTAACACCAAAAACATCCCAGTAATAAACAAAAAAATGGGGAGTTGTGCCAGGAAGGTTATCCCCATAAAAAAATGGAGGGCAATGGCAAATGATGTCAACACAAAAAAAACAACCGCCAATGTGTCGCAAAGGGTTGAATTCCGCACATACCAGGCGCGGCGTAACAGATTATTCAGTTGATGTTCTAAACTTAAAAAGCGAATATCTTCTCCCGAATCGAACTGTCCTTGGTGCATTAACTCTTTCGCAATGATTCTTCTCTCGTTGTTCAATAACCGGATACGATTTAATAAAGAAGACTGTCTCGCATTTAATCCTAAAAAGAACAAACCACTGGATGAAATCATCACGGCGGGTGCAAGGATGGCTTGAATGACTTGAGTGACAGTGAGAGACATTTGATCCATTATTTTCCTGGGTACTTACTAGCGAAATCTTGAGCAGTATAGCGCAGAATTCCCCTGAAATGCGATTGTCATAAGTAATAAGTTATCCCAGGAATTATTTTGTAGCTTATGTTACTGTTTTGGCTTTTAGCTCCTTCTTCCGTGCCCCTGAAAAAGGGGTAAGCCATGGGATGGGGATCTTTTATAGGCTTTAAGAATTTCCGCTTCTGCCTGTTTCAACGGTGTAATATCCCCAGGGACAAGTTTCCACGCCAGCCAGCGATAACTCCCCTCTTGGTGACGAATGCGATTGAGGATTTAATTCCTCTGGGCGACGGCAAAGTATTTCTTTAAAAAAGGTTTACAGAAATTCATATATTTGCGTTTATACTAAACATTAAGACTGTTACATTAACGCAAGCATAGACATTCAGGGCAAAATTTTCCCACCCGTTCAGAAAGCAGGGAGAGCCAGGTAAAAATGCCTACGGGTATGAATTTGCCAAAGGAATCTACCAGCCAACAATAGGCTCAACGGATGTCAACATCCGATTTGTTGAATATCCTCACCACAGACTAGGAGTATTTCATGCTGGTAACAACCCCATTAGAAAAAAGTCTCACGGTTAAACGCCTGCTTAATATTTGGGCTTCCCGCTATGTCCCTGACTTATCCACGCTTTCATTAACCAGCCACAAATGCACAACAACTGAGTTAATGGAAGCCGCCTCTCGCCAAGGGCGAGAGAAAACCGCAAGTAAACTCTCTCAACTGATAGAAATTCACTGCAAATGTGCAGGTATCCGCACGAGTATTCTCTTCTCCTACATTCCCAACGTTGTGAACTTAACCGAATCCCAGGGTATTGCCACATCCTCAGCACAGGTTTATCAGAAGGTTTTATCCGTCTATCAAAAACAGTCACCGAATTCCGGCTTAATCACTGCCTTATCTCAGGTGGAAGCCGTTGATATCTCGACCGATTTATATAAAGTCTCAGTCATGCCCAAATTAGAGCTACCCGAAATATCATCCCTCGTCACCATTCTCACCCCAGAATTAATGCAATTTCAGACGCAACATTTATCAGCCAGTAATCAGAAGACTCTGGGATTTATGAGTACCCAGTTTCATCTCAGCTCAAAGGTTTTACTAAATCGCTTAAGCCTACCCGAACAGTTATTACTCTCTCCCTACTTCAAATTTATTGAAGAGCAAGTTTGTATTCCTTGGCAACGGGTATGCGCGGCGGCGGGTCAACATACCCTTAATTCTCCTATATTAGCCTTAGTCGAGCAACTCATACCCAAAAGTCAGGAAATTGCCGCACGAGTTTATCGCAAAGCATTGGAACTCTATCCCAATTATCGCAGCCGTCGCGGGAAACTGGATGCTCCAGAAGTAAAAGCCTCAAGTATCCGCGATGTCGAGATGTTTCAAGCCTACCTTTGGGTTTGTGTTTTGGAACAGAATATGGCAGCGATGGAAAAGGAACTTTATCCCTTATGTGAAATGGTTTATCCCAGTGTGAACGTAAGTTGGGAATTAGTGGAAAAAATGGTTGGATTGCTGGTAGAAAAGATTATCATCCGCCTAGACACTCAGCAAAAATCAATCGTTCAGCCTTATACCACCGCCATGCAGAAATTGTTTGCTTGTCGTTAAAGGGAACGGGGATATTTGACAGATGTAGGGGCGGGTTTTACGATTATCGGATGTAAGAAACCCAGATATTGATAAACCCGCCCTTGCCAAAGGTTTGAGTATACTACACCCTACACCCCACACCCCACACCCTGCCTCTACCCCTGTGTATGGCAACCAATCGACAAGTGCTATAGTTCACTCTTCCGACTTGGCAAAGACGCCTAAACCAAAATCACAACTTCTGTTCCTAGACGAGCATTTACTCATTTTTACATTAATCTCATATCTATCCTCTGCGGGGGGAACAAAAGGGACAACAGCGACGGCATAATCGGTCAGATCAGATGCGACTACATTGCCTTGCATATCTTCTACAATCAAATCGATATCCTCGCAACTCTTATCGCAAACGGCAACGAAACTGTACTCTCGATTGGGCGATAGAAATACTGTCTTTGGTGCTTGCGCTCCTCTAGAGAGTCTAGCTACCGTTCGCGGAAATACCAATTGATAGCCCTCCTTGTCTTGGGCTTCAATAACCGCTCGAATCTGAGCTTCGACTTCTTGCTCCGATTCGTTCAGGGGTCTAGCTGTTGCGGCAATCTGAAGTGTGGTCACTGAAAACAGCGCTAGGGTAGACACAATTAGGCGTTGAACAATCTTCATGGCAATAATTTTATGGTATGAAGCCCAAATGGATTATTGTACACTGTCGGTTCGCGATCGCCTATTCTTCGGTTGGGTTGAGAGCTGCTCCTTAAATAAACTCGCGTCTTTAATCCTTACTCCTATTTCTCAAATGACGAATGACAAATGACGACTAATAATCTTCCTCCACAGGCAAAAACTCCTTTGTCTCCGGTGAATATTCCCAAGCGACTCCTTCTGGATCTTTACTTTGACTCCATTGGGCAAAATCTGGGTCAGATTTGCGCTTGCCGATAGTACTCGAATGCACATCGAGTCGCTTGGCTAATTCTGCCTGAATCAAAGCCTGAGTCTCTGTATCCTGATCATTGGCTTGAGGTGATGGCTTCTGTTGAGGAGATTCGGGTTTTTCCTGGATGTCTTCTGCCTCAGTCTCAGACTCCGAAGGACTCGACTCCTCATCCATCTCATCCTCCATCAGCCATTGAACCAGCTTTGGGGCTTGATTGGTTAAGGATTCATACTCTTGTTCCGGTAGCGGTTCACTACTTTCAAAGATACTTCCCAGTGCATTGGCAGTCAGAAAGTAATAAACGATGCCTTTATCCTCATAGTCTCGACGCTTCGCCCCAAATTCTTCTGCCTTTCTATCCAAGTATCGCTGTGCGGCTGCTCCAGAGATATTCGCTTTCATCGACAAGTCTAGCGGCGTCAAGCAACCCTGATTGTCTTTGATTAACTGATTGAAGAAGGGATTGACTTGCTTACTCCATTGCAGCCACCGATACTGCTGCCAAATTTTCAACAGAATAATCACAACCAAAAGCGCAAGCAGATAGGGCCACGTTTTAAACAACAGGACGAATGCAAACGCGATTGGGAGTAGGAGAATCAGAATTCCTGTAGTACTGCTATCAATTACTTTTCCTGTCATATCCCTGCTTGCAATTTTCTCTTAAGCTTAAGCGAATTGAATTACGGTAACGATGGCATTCCCGTGACTGACAGCCAAACCTTAGCTCGGCTTAGCCGTTGATTGGCATGGTGCCTATTTCAACAGTTTACGGGTTCTTGAGCCAGGTTGGTCAGCGAGAGGCGTTTTAACATCGCTGCCCGTGCTTGCTTAGCTAAGGTATCATCTAGGGGCGTCAATGTGATAGGGGTTTGGTACTTTTGTTTTAATCCGGTTTGGATCAGCCAATCGGCGATAAAAGGATTTTTGGGCAACAGCGGACCATGGGAATAGGTTGCGATCGCGTTTCGATAAAATGCTCCTTCCATGCCATCCTCGCCGTTATTCCCGTAACCTTTCACCACCTTACCCAGGGGGGAGACGTTCCCCAAATAGGTACGCCCGCCATGGTTTTCAAAGCCAATCACAATCGGCTTGTGTCCCAGCATCTGTTCTAAGTCTTGGGCAAGGGGAGAGGCGGTTAACTCAAAGACGACATTGCCAATACAGCGACGCGCATCAAGTCCGGGATGCTTACTGACAAAATCCAATAACCCTAATCCTTCAATCCGTTGACCCAAGGCGGGTTCGTAATAGTGACCCAACAGTTGCGGGGAACCGCAGGTAAATACTCCAGGCGTCCCGGTTTCTAGTTTCTCCCGCAAGGCATCCGCCTTTGCCCCTCGCAAGTCCCGCATGACAATTTCCTGCTGTCGGTCTTGGGCGCCACCCCCCATAAACACATCGACCTGGTGGAATTGGTCAGCCGAGGTTTGCTGATCGAGGGGTAGGACATTCACCCGAATCCCCCGCCATTGAGCGCGTTTTTGCAAGCAGATCACATTGCCGCGATCGCCGTAGGTACTCATCAGGGTCGGGTATAGCCAGCCAATGGTTAATTCTAGGTGTTCGGGATTCATTGTTTTTGGTTCATGTCTATCTAAGTTTTACAGCCTGACTGGAGCGGAAACGGAAAGAAGTTATAAGTCAATTGTAGGGGCGGGTTTAGGCACAATTGTAGGGGCGGGTTTAGGCACAATTGTAGGGGCGGGTTTAGGCACAATTGTAGGGGCGGGTTTAGGCACAATTGTAGGGGCGGGTTTAGGGAATCAACTTAGCTAGTCAGAACTAACTGAACAACAAAACCCGCCCTGCCTCACCTATAACTGAACAACAAAACCCGCCCTGCCTCACCAATAACTGAACAACTAAAAACGCACTGCCTCACTAATAAAAAACTTGCTTAATTCTATAATGCACAGTGAATCAAACCCTAACATTATCCGCCCAATTCAAATCGATGACTTTCTCCCGCCCATCAGTCGATGGACAACCCTAGGCGGACTGTTTCTAGTAGGCACCTGTGGCATCGCTGTAGCCCTTGCCGCTTTCACCAAATACAATATTACCGTAAAAGCCCCTGCCACAATTCGTCCAGCGGGTGAATTGCGTCTGGTACAAGCCGCCACCCAAGGAACCGTGAAAAGTATCCAGGTAAAAGAAAACCAACCTGTTAAACAAGGGGATATTATTGCTACCATTGACGACTCCCGCCTACAAACTCAAAAAAGCCAGCTACAAAGTAATCTGAAACAAAATCAACAACAAGTTAGGCAAATCGACGCCCAGATTATTGCCCTCGATAAACAGATTACAGCAGAACGCGATCGCACCCAACGCACCATCGCTTCCGCCAAAGCTGAACTCAACCACACCCAACGGGATTATCGAGATAGACAAATCACTACCCAAACCTCAGTTCAAGAAGCCGAAGCCAATCTAAACCAAGCCAAAGAAGATTTACAACGACAACAAGCACAGCTAAAATCAGCCCAGGCGAATTTAAAATCCACCGAAGCCGCCTTAAACGCCGCCAAAGCTAGACGCGATCGCTATAAACCCATTGCTGAATTGGGCGCCCTGTCTGAGGATCAATTCCAGGAAGCCCAACTCTCCGTGACGCAACAAGAACAAGCCCTGGAAGCCCAAAAAGCCACCGTTGAAGCCCAAAAACAAGACATCGAACGATTCGCCGCCGCCATTGATGCAGCCCAAGCTAGACTAGCAGGGGCATTGGTCCACCTGAATCCCAGTAATGCTAACGTCGCCATAGCCCTAGAGAAAATCGCCCAAGAACGCGCCACAGGCGAAGCCAGTCTATCCCGATTAAACCAAGAACACTCACAACTAATCCAGCGTCGGGTGGAACTCCAGAACCAACTTAACCGAGATAGGAATGAACTCAAACAGGTGGAAACTGAACTCACGGGTACTGTGATTCGTGCTTCAGCTTCTGGGATTATCCAACAACTGAATCTCCGCAACCGAGAACAAGTCGTCAATTCAGCAGAGGCGATCGCACAAATTGCTCCCAGTGAAGCGCCCTTAGTGATTAAAGCCCTAGTACCCTCTCAGGATATCGGTAAAGTAAAAACAGGTCAACGGGTGCAAATGCGCGTCTCTGCCTGTTCCTATCCCGACTACGGTACGCTTCCCGGGACAGTTAGCACCATTTCTCCAGACGCCATTTCACCCCAACAGAATGGTGTTAATACGACTACAACTACAGCGAATCCGGCTTACGACGTAACCATTCAGCCCGAACGTTTACAGTTGAATTCTACTGGGCAAAATTGTCCGATTCAATCGGGTATGGAAGGGAGAGCCGATATTATTACCACAGAAGAAACGGTTTTGACCTTCATTCTCAGAAAAGCGAGATTACTGACTGATTTATAAGCACCACATCAGGTGAGAAATGTTCAACTCGCATAGCTTACATGCAAAAACGTCATTTTCGCTAGTATTATGTATCTTAAGTAACTAGATGAATTGGGCATGCCCTATAGATTATAGATTGGTTCCAGAAATTTATTTCCTGGCTATAGGATGAGCGCGATATTACCCTTAAATTAGTGCCATTCATCAATTTCAATGAATGTAACTTATGAGGGTAGAGAATATAGATTAATTGAAATTGACAATTTTATTGAATGATCATGAATCAACCCAACTATCTCGGTAAAGTCTATTTAGTCGGCGCAGGTCCTGGAGATCCCGGATTATTTACCCTCAAAGGTAAAACCTTGTTAGAACATGCCGATGTGGTGGTTTACGACGCTTTAGTCAGTGCGCCTATTTTGGCAATGATTAACCCGAAGGCGGAAAAGATTAATGGCGGAAAACGGCGCGGGCGTCATTCATTACCCCAGGAACAAACCACACAGTTACTAATTGAAAAAGCCAAAACGAATGCCGTTGTGGTGCGCCTCAAGGGGGGTGATCCCTTTGTATTTGGGCGCGGTGGGGAAGAAATGGAGGATTTAATTCGGGCGGGTGTGTCGGTAGAAGTGGTTCCAGGTATCACGTCGGGGATTGCAGCACCTGCTTATGTGGGGATTCCCTTGACCCATCGCCAGTATAGTTCATCCGTCACCTTTGTCACCGGTCACGAAGCCGTAGGTAAATATCGCCCTGAAGTTAATTGGCAGGCGATCGCACAGGGAAGTGAAACGATTGTAATCTATATGGGGGTGCATAATCTGGGCAATATCGTGGCACAACTTACCGCCGCCGGACGTTCTCCAGCCACCCCCGTGGCTCTAATTCGCTGGGGAACCACACCACAGCAAGAACACCTAATTTGCACCCTGGAAACCATTGTGCAGCAAGTGGAAGCAACTGGCTTTGAAGCGCCTGCGATCGCGGTTATTGGTGATGTGGTTAATCTACAGCAAATTTTGAGCCACTGCCAACCTATAATTTTTAGTTAGGAGCACGCTTCGTGGAAATAGATGGTTAATTCCGGGTCATCCACACCCAAAAACAAGTTAATGCGCTGGTGGGAGTCCCTAACTCCCCAATCACGGTTATTAGTCATCGCCCTGGCTGCACCCTTGGCGGTGTTAAATGCATGGGCATTTTCGGAAATTTTCGCTTATTTTGAATCCCTACTTGTCACGGTATTAGTGGCTTCTCTGTTGGCATTCCTGTTGAACTATTCAGTGGGCTGGTTGGAAAGCCTGGGAATTAAGCGAGGATTAGCCGCGTTATTCGTATTTCTAGTCGCGCTGTTGCTGTTGTTCGCAATTGGCGTAACGCTGTTTCCCCTGGTTATTACTCAAGCCCAACAACTGGTGAGTCGTTTACCCGAATGGTTCGATTCCGGGCGGCGTCAGCTTATCATGCTGGATCAGAGGATTGAAGATTTAGGTTTGCCGATTAGTTTGGATGGTTTAATTATTCAAATTAATGACCGACTGAAGGGACAATTGCAAATCATTGCCTCTAAATCTTTGAATCTGACTCTAAATTTAGCGGTGTTTACCGTAACTAAGGTTTTGGATGTATTATTAACCATTAT
Source organism: Coleofasciculus sp. G3-WIS-01 (assembly GCF_040223135.1). Taxonomy (NCBI): domain Bacteria; kingdom Bacillati; phylum Cyanobacteriota; class Cyanophyceae; order Coleofasciculales; family Coleofasciculaceae; genus Coleofasciculus; species Coleofasciculus sp. G3-WIS-01. The sequence goes on along the minus strand of NZ_JAVJZI010000092.1, from coordinate 31,008 downwards.
TTCCACATTTTATTTACTTCAGCATGGTCACGAAGTCTGGCGTAGTTTGATTGATTGGTTACCTAAGAAACTGCAGAAATCGGCGTCAAATACCCTACGTTTAAGTTTTCAAAACTACTTTATTGGTCAGCTAATTATTGCTACCTGTATGGCGTCGGGGTTAATTTCGCTATTTGTCTTGCTTAAAGTTCCTTTTGGTCTGCTATTTGGGTTTACGATTGGAGTTATGGCACTTGTTCCCTTTGGCGGTTCTGTGGGTATAGCTTTAGTGACGTTACTTGTAGCATTGCGGGATATTGGTTTGGGGGTTCAGGTATTGGCGGTGGCGGTGGTTTTTCAGCAACTTGTGGAAAATTTATTAGCGCCGAGAGTTTTTGGTCGTGTTACGGGGTTAAATCCGTTCTGGGTGTTTATTTCTCTGTTAATTGGGGTAAGGGTGGGGGGATTATTGGGCGTGATTGTGGCTGTACCCACTGCTGTTGTGATTAAGGAGGCTTTGGGGGAGGTACGAAAGGCGAGAAAAGACCGGAATACGGGGGTGAATCCATCGGCTGAGTTGGTTCAAGATATGTAGGGGCGCACGGGGCGTGTGCCCAGAAAGGCTGTAGGATTAAGTCTGTATATTTTTTTAACGCAGAGAACGCAGAGGTTTACGCAGAGAACGCAGAGGGAGTTAGTGGTTTATGGCAATGGGTTGTAATTTTAAGGCTAAAGCCCTGACTACGAACTTAAGGTAAGAGTTGATGAGAGTTTAAGGGTTTTGTTGTGTCCTGTGTAATGCAAAGTATGAACGCATCTAATCTGCGATCGCTGATTCGGTTTATTCTGTTGGTTATTGTTGGCTTGGCTTTGGCTTTAGGGCTGGCGAATTGTGATAGTCCTTCTCCCCAAATTAGCGAGAGTTCCGCGATTCCGGCTGATACGCTGGTTTATGGTTCGGGTGGACAACCGGTGAATCTGGAACCGGGAAATATTACTGACGGCAATTCTCTTGTTGTACAGCATCAAATCTACAATATGCTGTTGAGTATTAAGCCGGGAACCACTGAGTTAGAACCGGGGTTGGCGACGGAGTGGATGGTATCTGAGGATGGTAAGAGGTGGACGTTTAAGTTGCGCGATGATGTTAAATTTCACGATGGTAGCGATTTTAATGCCGAAGCGGTAAGGTTTAATGTAGAGCGCTGGTGGAATCCAGACAGTGAGTTTGGCTATCGGGATGCAGGGAAAAATTATGAGATTTGGGCGAATTTGTTTGGCGGGTATAAGGGAAGTCCGGACTCGATTTTACAAGATATTGTTGTTGTGGATGATAATACCATTGAGTTTGTTCTTCAGCAACCCTTTGCCGCATTTGGGGCGGCGATATCTTCGAGTTATTTTGGGATGGCGAGTCCCGATGCGATTCAACAAGCGGGGGCGGATTATGGTACGCCTGCATCCTTGGCAGTGGGTACGGGACCGTTTATATTTAAAGAATGGCGGACTGGCGATCGCATTGTTCTGGACAAGAATCCGAACTATTGGAAACCTGAGTTACCGAAGTCTAATCAGTTGGTGATTCGCTTCATTACTGATCCCTCGGCACGGTTAGCTCAATTACGGGCGGGTACGATTAATTTTACGGTAGATTTATCCCCGGATCAACTCCCAGAAATCGAAAATGATGCCAACCTAGACGCCGTATTTCGTCCCTCGTTTAATGTCGGCTATTTGGCGCTAAATCCCAGCTATGAACCCCTTTCTAAGGTAGAGGTGCGTCGTGCGATCGCGCAAGCTATTAATACCTCAGAAATTGTCCCCGCCTTCTGGGGAGAATTGGGTGAACATGATAACCATTTTACCCCGCCATCTCTGTCGGAGTATCAGTCTGAGCAAATTATCAATTATCCCTACAATCCCCAACAAGCCAAACAAATTCTCGCAGATGCAGGGTATCCCAATGGCTTTGACCTAGATTTATGGTATATGCCCGTCAGTCGTCCCTATTTTCCCACACCCAAACCCATCGCGGAAGCCATCGCCGCCGAATTAAGTGCTATTGGCATTAACGTCAACTTACAAACTAAAGATTGGGCAGCTTATTTAGAGGATCGCCGAAAACCGCCAGGATTTCAAGCTTTTATGTTGGGATGGACAGGAGATTATGGTGATCCCGATAACTTTTACTATGCACACTTTGGTCCCGGCGCAACCGAGGATTTAGGCGGCTGGAAAAATGAGCAAGTTCTCCAGCTTTTAGAACAGGGAAGGGCGACAACTGATCAAGCTGAACGGACTCAAATATATGCCCAAATCGATAAAATTTTAGCCCAAGAAGCCGTCCGATTACCCATCGTTCACTCCCAACCCTTATTAGCAAAACGCAAAACCATTACCGGGTGGACACCCAGTCCCCTAGGTTCAGAACCCTTTGAAACAATAAGCAAAAGTTTGTAGTTACGCTGTCTTCGCCATTAAAAGCAGAGCGTTGACGATAAACCCTTCATTAAGTCAATCCATATCACTATTGTAGGTTGACTTGAACGAAAGCATGAAAAGATAATTAAAATTTTGAGGAAATTACTTAGTTCTCTGTGTCAATCTGTGTCCCTCACTATTCAGGCTTCTGTCTGCATCATTCCTTCTGTGTCATCTGTGTTTTTGTCAAGACTTCCAAATCATTGCTGAAACCGCGCAAGACTTTGACCAAATGGGAGTGGTACTCAAAGTAAAAAGTATCGGCTGCATTTGTGGTGTGAGGAACCGAATTGTCAGCATCCTGTCCATGATATCGATAAGGGAGTTTATGAGTTTAAATCGCCGCGTGAGTGGGTGGAAAAAGTCGCTCCCTACGCTAATTTAATTGCGGGGGTGTTAAAAACCTTAACCCCGATTACCGCACCCGCCGCGAATATGTTTTTTGGCGAAGACTTCATGAAAGTTAGTAATATTCAATCTCAATTGGAGATAATGAAGGAGTTAACCAATACGATTCTCAGCGATGACAAACTCCTGATTGATGGAACCGTCGGGATGCGAGATGGCTTACTCACTCAAGCGGAACGTTCGGGAATTTTGGCGTTACATTCTTTCTTAAATGAGGAAGACCCCCATTATCAACGGTTGGGACTTAAGCGACTTCCAACCTATACCGGAGACTACCTTTGGTTATGTGAAAAACACTATCAGAATCGTCAGTCGAAAATGCCGCAGTTCTAACTTACTTTTCACGCCATCTATAAAAATCGAAATCAAGCCGAATTCCAAGGGTACTAACTTTAGAGTTTGTAGTCAGCGCTTTAGCGCTTATGGCACTAAAGTGCCTACTACAAAACCAGCTTAAGTCAGCGACATTCGACTTAAGGCTTGGTGGGCAGTGCCCACCCTACTAGATTCCGTTGGGTTGAGCGAAGTCGAAACCCAACCTACAAGTTACAAAGGATGTAGTGGCATGGCACACCTGAATTGATGAATTACCATTGTAGGGGCGCACCGACGTGCGCCCATTTTAACCGTAAAAACCATTATAGGATAAAGACTTGAGGTGAAAAACTTTAAACCCGAAGATGACTTACTATATCATCAAGCGTCTACTCAACCTGTTACCTGTTCTCCTCGGTATTACCCTGTTAGTCTTCCTCTTCCTTCACCTAATCCCCGGTGACCCAGCAACGGTTATGTTAGGAGAACGAGCGACTCCCGAACAGGTAGAAGCTTTACGGGCACAACTGGGTTTAAATCAACCCCTACCCCTGCAATATCTCACTTTTATCAACAATCTACTCCATCTCGACTTCGGCACAAGTATTATCAGCGGTATTCCGATTATTGATGAAATTAGAACCCGTTTTCCCGCCACATTTGAATTATCCCTAGCCGCCATGATAGTCGCCGTCATTCTGGGAATCCCGGCTGGCGTTTTAGCGGCTGTTTATAAGAATCGTCCCGCCGATAACATAACCATGATTGGCTCATTGCTAGGGGTTTCCATGCCTGTGTATTGGCTGGGATTGCTTTTAATTTATCTGTTTGCTATTACTTTGAACTGGTTTCCCCCCAGTGGACGGATTAGTATTGAAGCGGGATTAAATTTTCAACCGATTACGGGATTTTACATCTTAGATGCGATTCTAAAACTAGACATCAACCTATTACAAGATGTTCTCGCTCACCTCATTTTACCCGCTCTAACCCTCGGCACAATTCCCTTAGCCATTTTAGCTCGAATTACTCGTTCTTCTCTGTTAGAGGTTCTCTCCCAGGACTATATTCGCACAGCTAGGGCAAAAGGTATTCCCGAACATTGGGTAATTCTTCGCCATGGTCTAAAAAATGCTCTATTGCCAGTAGTAACAATTATTGGGTTGCAGTTTGGTACGCTCTTAGGCGGTGCTATTTTAACCGAAACTATCTTCTCGTGGCCCGGAATTGGTTCCTGGATTTACGAAGGAATTTTGGCACGAGACTATCCCATTGTTCAAGGCGGCGTTGTTGTTGTCTCGATTATCTTTGTCTTGGTTAATCTTGTTGTTGATATTTCCTATGCGCTAGTTGACCCGCGAATTAAGTATAAATAGCGAGTAATGCTAGGCTAAAGTCACCAGTTATCCTGACTTTTCAGGGTATGTGGTGCCTCTGTAGGGGCGGGTTTCACCACTATCTTTTCGGTTGCAACCTGATGTAACTCGCGCCCGCCCAGACGCGCCATGGCGCGTCTCTACAATAGTTTCTAGACTTCCCGTGAAAAGTCAGATAAGTTATCAGGCATCAGAGGAAATATTTTGTATCTTTATGTTACCGTTTTTGGAAAAAATTCCCTATTCCTTGACAAAGGACAACTGACAAAGGACAACTGACAAAGGACGAATGACAAAGGACAAAGAAATGAAAGCCGTAGTCATGACTACTCCGGGTAAGCCAGAGGTGCTGCAATTGCAGGATGTACCCGAACCGAAACTGCAAACCGATAGAGACATATTAGTGCGACTCCACGCCGCAGGCGTTAACCCCATCGATACCAAACTGCGAAGCCGTGGCACATTCTATCCCGACGAAATGCCTGCGATTTTAGGCTGTGATGGGGCGGGTGTCGTGGAAGCCGTGGGGTCTGCTGTCAGCCGATTTCAGGTTGGTGATGAGGTGTATTTCTGTGCCGGTGGATTAGGAAAATCGGGTACGGGAAATTATGCCGAACTCACGGTTGTGGATGAACGCTGGGTTGCCCGAAAACCCAAATCCTTATCCTTTACAGAAGCCGCCGCCGCGCCTTTAGTCCTAATTACCGCCTGGGAAGCCTTATATGACCGAGGGCGCTTAGAAGCCGGACAAACGGCGCTGATTCATGGCGGTGCGGGTGGTGTGGGACATGTTGCCATTCAGCTTGCCAAAATCAAAGGGGCTAATGTGTGTGCCACGGTAAGTTCCCAAGAAAAAGCCCGATTAGTGCGTCAATTCGGCGCAGACGAACCCATCCTTTACAAACAAACCGACTTTGCCCAAGCTGCATTAGATTGGACAGAGGGAAGAGGTGTAGATGTAGCCTTTGATACTGTGGGGGGTCAAACCTTTTACGATACCGTTCCCGCCGTGAAAGTGTACGGGGATTTGGTTACCATCCTCGAACCTGACTATAATATTGGGAAATTGAAAACGGCGCGATCGCGAAATCTGCGGATTAGCCTAGAACTCATGTTAACACCAGCACTCCAAGGATTAGTTGCAGCCCAGGAACACCAAACCGAGATTCTCGAACAATGCGCCCAATGGATAGATGAAGGCAAACTAAACATTCACCTCTCTCAAACCATTCCCCTCCCCGACGCCGTTAGCGCTCATCACGCTATAGAATCAGGATCAACCACTGGAAAAATCGCCTTGCAAATTGCCTAAACAGAAGTCCCATGGCACACCTAATTTGATGGATTAACCTCTCTTGCTCCCCTCTCCCTTCATTCCCCCCTTTTTCCCCCCCTCTCCATCCCCCCCTTTCAAAGGGGGGCTAGGGGGGATGGAGAGGGGCTTCTGGTGAGAGCTTATAAGTCATAACTCATTACTAAAAATGGACACAGAAAATCAACTGCTTCAGCAATATAGCCAAAATCAACGAAACTTTTCCGGCATAAACTTACAGGGTGCAACACTAATCGCGGAAAGACTCCAAGACGCGAACTTCAGTCATGCTGACTTGAGCAACACAGTTTTATTTGGCTCAAACTTGAGTCAAACCATATTCTTGAATACTAACCTTAGTGGCGCTATCTTAGTTGCCACGAATTTAACCGATGCCATCCTGATAGAAGCCAACTTAATTAACGCCAATCTCAGCGGTGCAAAACTCATCGGCGCTCAATTAATCAGCGCTCAATTAACTGGCATTACAATAGTCGGAGCAAATCTGAGCAATGCCACTTTGATTAACGCTGATTTGAGTCAGACCAATTTATATAAAGCCAATTTCAGTTGGAGTGAGTTGAGTATGACGAATTTAAGCGAGGCGAATTTGAGTGAAGCAGACTTAAGTCATGGGCGTTTAGTCGGCGCTAATTTGACTGGAGCAGATATGAATAGTGCTAATTTGCAGGAGGCTAATTTCAGTGGTGCTAACCTGAGTGGAGTTAACCTCAAGGATACTACATTAAACTTAAATTCACCAGAATTATTAGCAGAAATTATCCGACAAGCGGCTGGGGATGACAAAGAAAAGCAAAACCTGGCTGAATTACTGCTCATGTATCGCCAAGGATGGGACTATTTAGTCACCCTAAATCACCCTTTAGCCGAATGGGGAATCGAGACGATTAAAGCCATAGCCTCATCTGAGCAAAAATTTCCTGAATAGACCTGTTTGTAGTAAGCACTTTAGTGCATTAAAATTCTTTATTGTCAACCCCTAAAGTCATTCCTATTGTAGGTTTCTATACTATCGAGTTTCTGGAAAAAGAACAACATAAAGTCCATCTTGTTCAGAGACGTGCCATGGCACGTCTCTACATTAGCTACTGTACCTCTGGGCACTAAGTCGTTTCTTGCATTTCGCCTGTGCGTACTGATAAAGTTTTCGTCTGATTACCCCGCACCACTTTGACTTGAAGAACTTGATTCACGCCACTATTCTCCACCAAACGTTGTAACTGTTGTGCACTAGTGACAGATTGTCCATTAATCGCCGTGACGACATCCCCGCGACGCATACCCGCCGCCGCCGCTGGAGAGTCTGGCACAACTTGCACGACTAAAACCCCATTCACTTCCGGTACCATGAATGAGGAATTCGGATCGCGATTATTTTCTTGCGCCAATTGAGGGGTTAAAGTGGTCATGCGAATGCCGATGAACGGGTGGACAACTTTTTCACCCCGCATCAATTTGGCAGTAATTTCTTTGGCTTTATTGATGGGAATGGCAAAACCAATTCCCATCGCATCCGCACGAATGGCGGTATTGATACCAATCACTTGTCCCTGTTGGTTTAACAGTGGTCCCCCAGAGTTACCGGGGTTAATCGCCGCATCGGTTTGAATGAAATCGAGTCGTTTTTCGGGAATCCCGGCTTCTGCACTCGATCGCTGGAGAGTACTGATAATCCCTAAAGTTACAGTATTATCTAGCCCCAAGGGATTGCCCACTGCGATCGCCCAATCCCCGACTTGCACATTAGTGGAGTCTCCCAATGTGACAACAGGCAAATTGTTGCCATCAATTTTGACCACCGCCAAATCCGTGATTTCATCGACACCCTGCACATTTCCTTCAAATTGACGTCCGTCTTTGAGAATCACCGTTACTTTATCAGCCCGGTCCACCACATGGGCATTGGTGACAACCACACCACTCGGGTCAATAATAAAGCCAGAACCTTGACCCCGCAGACGCCGTTCTTGGGGCATTTGGGGAAGCGCATCCTCCCCGAAAAACCGTCGGAAGAACGGATCATCGAAAAATGGATCAAGGCGGCGTGTCACTGTGCGTTCCGTGTCAATTCGTACCACCGCAGGTCCGACTTGATTCACCGCCGCCGTGACAAAACTGCCGCCGATATTAGCCGCAGGCTGCCGTTGGGCGAGAACTATTGGGGATTCGGGTTCATTTGTCAAGACCGGTTCAGCGTGAGAGGGTGAGACATTATAAAACCCAACCGTCAACAGAACACCTGTTGCGATCGCAATCAGATAAGCGCTGATTTGGCGTAACCGAGGGAACAACGTTGTCAATCGCATAGCCTTATTCTTGAGTTCAGTTATATGTATCTATGATCATCTATCAAAATGATTGTCACAATTGCTTAACATTGGCTGGTTAATCCAGGACGTTCTTTGAGCCAAAAGTGTTTCAGCGATAAGCGGTTCCCCTCCATTGGAAAACATTGCTCCCAAACATCTCGACTCTGGATTACGATGAACAGAAGAACCAACCCATAAATGTTGCCAATCCCGAACTGGAGCTAAGCCATTGATTAATGAAACCTATACTCGCTCAGAGTCAGACTTACAGTCACTGAATCAATCCTGCCACACCAGCCATGGCGATCATGATCATGCTGCATCTAGCCACACTCATGTTCACGATGAGGAGTCTCTGCGGCGAATTGTCAATCGGCTTTCTCGAATTGAGGGACATATCCGAGGGATTAAGACGATGGTACAGGAAAGCCGCCCCTGTCCAGATGTGCTGGTGCAAATTGCGGCGGTTCGAGGCGCATTAAATCGAGTTGCCCGAGTTATTTTAGATGAGCATTTAACTGAATGTATCGGTCGGGCGGCTGATGAAGGTAACATGGAGGCGGAAATTGAACAATTGAAGACGGCGTTAGATCGATTTTTGCCGTAGTTCCCGTGGTGCGGATAGAGTTTTGATTGTGTAGGGGCGGGTTTGACTACTATCATTTCTGACCTTACCCCGATGGAATTAAACCCGCCCGTGTGTAGCGATGCAGGGAGAAAATCTGGACTGGTGGATACATTGAGAAAGTTTGATCTCTTGCGATCGCGATTTTGAGCATAATAAAGAAAGGATCAAACGATCTGGCTATCAATTCCGGCTGAGTGTGGTTCTCAGCACAAGGTTTCAATCGAGAGTGCGATCGCCTTATGGCTAATTTTTACTGGAAACATTCCTATACCGCCCTCGCTGCATTATTGATGGGGGTAACTGGCTGTTCCTTCAATTCACCCCCTGATACGGTTGCAGATCAGGATTTATCTTCTCAGACTGAATCCATCCTCGCGGTGGAAAATTCCCCCTCCTGTCCGCCCCAAGTTGATCCCTTTACCAAAGCGATTGACAAAGCCACGGGGGCGGCGAATCTTGCCCAATCTGCCCAATCGCCCCAAGATTGGGATTTGGTTGTCTTAGGGTGGATTCAAGCCATTGAGGCGATGCAATCGGTACCAGGGGATAGTCCTAAACGGGCGTTTGCTCAGAAAAAGGTGGCAGAATATCTGAGGAACTTAGATGTTGCCCAACAAAAAGCAACGACAAAAACCTCTCCTCTACCCTTTGCCAGCTTTGATAACCCCATCTTTGAAGAACAACTCCTGCTGTATCTTTCTTATGTCGCCGCCGTAGGTCCTCCAGATGTCCTGATTGTGGGCAGTTCACGGGCATTAGTTGGTGTTGATCCGCAACAACTGCAACAAGTTCTGGCGCGTTACGGTAAAGGGGGTTTAAAAATTTTCAACTTTGGCGTAAATGGGGCGACGGCTCAAGTGGTTGATTTTCAACTGCGACAACTTTTAAAGCCGGAACAACTCCCGCGCCTGGTTATTTGGGCAGATGGCGTGCGGGCGTTTAATAGTGGGCGAACGGATAAAACTTATAATAGTTTGGCAACATCGGCTGGATATCAACAGGTAATGGCAGGAAATCGCCCCAAACTACCGGAATCGACGACCAAAACCCCAAATACTTGTGAAGAGATTCCGGCTTCAATCACCCAGAGTCCCGACTCAGAGAAATCCACACAACCGGGAAATACTATACCTGCTAATGATACGGCCCAACGCTGGCGGTTAACCCGAGTTTCCTTTGAAACCAGTAGCAATCCTGTCTCTACCCCAGAGACTCGGTTACTTTTAACTCAATTAGGGGGAAGCCAACCGCAAAGACTAGCACTGGCACGTAATACTACAGGGTACAGTGCGATCGCGATGGATGCCAATGGCTTTTTGCCGATGGATAGTAAATTTGACCCGAAAACTTACTATCAGCAAAATCCCCGTGTGGCGGGGCGCTATGATGCGGATTATCAACCCTTTAGCTTTGCCGGTCCCCAGGCGGTGGCGTTGAATTCAATTCAGGCATTTTTAGCGCAGCAGCAGATTCCTTTGGTAATTGTTAATTTGCCTTTGAGTGATGATTATTTGGATGGGGTGCGTTTAACGAGGGAACGGCAGTTTCGACAGCGAATGCAGCAGAAGGCGGCTCAGAATGAGTTTGTTTTTGTTGATTTAGCAGAGCAATGGAAAAATCAAAATCAGTATTTTGCTGATCCGAGTCATCTCAATCGCTATGGTGCGGCGGCTGTGGCGAGTTTCTTGGCAGATAAGTCTGAGATTCCTTGGTCTCAACGTTGAGAGGAGATGAGGGTAGGAAAAGGTTAGCAAAAACACGTAACGTTCAATTAGGTTGGCTAGAGCTAAAAATTAGGACAACTATCAGTCTCCCAACTTATTCCGCCGATGTATCTTGTTCTAACCAACTTGACAAATCCTCCAGACTATTAAAGCTTAAAATTGTCTGAATTAAGCGTTCTAAATCTTTCCCAGACAAGCCTTCGATTTTGCGGCTAATGTTTTTAGGAATTTCGCCAAAACGCTGCTGGAGTAAAGTTACTACTACTCCTAGCTTTCCCTGTAGAATTCCTTCATCTTTAGCTTGAATAATTCGCCCTGTTTCATCTTGTAACATTATGGCTCGCCGCTCCAACTCCTCCAATTCTTCTAGGGTGAGATTCGCTTGATTCGCGATATTTAACGCTTTCTCTATTGCAGATACTTCCGCTAAAGGGGCTGGAATGCTTTCCCAGGTTGCTGCTTCTTTAATAAAATAAATCCACTTGTCCGTCAAACTGTTTAACTCAGACAAGGTTTTATTGAATTTCGGTAATTCTAGGAAAATGAGTTGTAATTCTACGGCTTTATACCTAAATGACTCTTCCTCTTCTTTGAAAATAAACTTTGTCACAACTTTAGGGGTTTGTTGAAACATGATAAAATCAGCAATATTTATAGCAATTACTGGATTTAACAGCCAGTAACCTTCGCCAATGCCTAACTGATTTGCGTAAGTCTTAGCGAGGTTATACGTGACCCGTTTATCAAAAGCTTTTGTGCTGGATACTTGCATTTCAATAATAACAGTCGAGCCGTCATACAAAATGGCTCTCACGTCCAAATAGCTTTCCTTTAACTCTCGAATTTTACCAGGATTGTATGGATTGAGAATGGTTAAAGAATGAATAACGTTTTTGTTACTATAAATAATGGCATTGAGAAAGCTAATCAGTATTTCTTGGCTTTGGTCAGAACCAAATATTTTTTTAAATGCATAATCTACTTTAGGACTGATAAATTTCATGTTTTTTTTCTCATTGATAAGGCTCCCCTGCGTTAGTAGAGACGCGCCATGGCGCGTCTCTACATTTCCTCTTGAGGAGGCATTTTTGTTAATTAAATGATTTGAATCATATCTGTATATTCCGTCAACAATTCATCATAAGTTAGACTATCATCTTGACTCTGAGGACTCCACAGCAGTTCCACTGTCATCAAATAGTCAGGACGTACTGACGCCACTTTTTTTAATGCCTGATTCAGGGTTTCGGCTGAACGAATGTCGCCAAACAACGGGTGATCATCTGCTGTTCCCACTAATAGCGTCACGACAATATAAGCCGCTGGATCTTCTTGAGCATCGGGCATTACCGGAACTTTTTGCCGCACTCTTCCGCCAACATTACTGAGGGTTTCGGCATTAAATTTGCTGCGTTCTTCTACCGAAAGTTTTGTAAATAGTGTTTGGGCTTCCTCGATATTAACGCTTTGTGAACTGCTTAATACATGACTCCAGGTATCTGAATGACGTAGCAAAACTAACGCCGATTCTTGTAGCAGTTCGAGTAAGCCTTCGGGAGTCGTTGTATCAACAGTTAAGGCGAGTTCCGATAACTCTGATTGCAAGTTGGGGGTGTGAGCAAATAAGGCTACCTGTAATTTACTCACCGTAACAATATCATTTTCTAGTTCATTGGTGGCGGCTTTTCGGCGTTTGAGGAGAGACAAAATCAACCTGATTAGCAGATAAACCACCAGGAAAATCCCGACCCCAAAAAAGAGTAAAATGATCAAGACGGGTAAAGAGTTGGCTGATTTCGTTGAGTTCACCGCTTGAGTTGGATTTGTTGCTGGCGCGGTAGCTGGCGGTGGAGTTGTACTATTAGTTGATCCCGGATTGGTCAGGCTTTGATTGGGTTGTGCGGGGGGTGCTGAATTGGGAAGGGTTTGATTTTGTGGAGGCGGTGCTGAATAGGTTGTCCCTGGATAGGATGTTGGCGGATAATTCGGGAAATCGTCATCGTCATTTTCAATTTCAATTTCCAGTTCCACCGAACTATGTCCACCTTGTCTATAAGTCGGGTAAGGGATGCGACTGGGATGGGTTGATGAGGGACTCGGTTGATGGGGTTTGGTTTGAGTCGGAGTTGGAGATGTGGGTTTCTCTAATGTCCCGCCACTAGCTCGTCCCCCGGTTGTTCCTCTGTTAGTAGGATTAGATTGAGATGGAGTAGTTCTCGACGATGATGGAGGGGAAGATGAACGGCTAGGGGAAGATGAACCGCGACTAAAGGAACCGCCACCGCTGCGTCCCCCACTGCTTCTAGCGTAGGCGTCGTGACGTATATCAAGTGATGCGCTGATGCGATCGCGCGATACCTCTAGGTCTACACTGTTAATTAGGCTCAAACAAAGAGCAGTGGCAAATAAGGTCTTAAAGTTCATACGTGGTAGCCGATTCATGAGATTCTCCCGATGCTACTCTCCTAGCTACAATTGTAGCTTTTTGGTGAACAGCATTCATCGTTTCAGCGCCATCATGGTAGAGAAGGGCGGGTTTAGTTACGTTATCGGTTGATGTCAAAATCTTATCGGTAAAACCCGACCCTACAGCTTTGCTACCAAACGCAGGTTAACCGGAAACTTTACCAAAACTTGATAGTTCTGGGCTAGGCATTAGCGACTTATCGGGCATAAATTAAATAAGGGATAAAATAACCTAACTGTAGCAAACTCCTATTCTTTCGTAGTATATTCATGAATTCCCCACCCCCAGAAACCATTCCCTTTGTTGATTTGACGCTGCAACACCAGCCGATTCAAGCGGACATTGAACAAGGGATTCAGACAGTTATCCAGCGCGGCGATTTCGTTTTAGGTCAAGCCTTAGCGGAGTTGGAAGTAGCATTTGCGGCGGCGTCTGGTGTAGACTATGGTGTCGGTGTAGCTTCCGGGACAGATGCGATCGCGCTAGGATTACAGGCAAATGGGATTGGTGTCGGTGACGAAGTTATTGTTCCTGCCAATACGTTTATCGCCACTCTCATTGGTGTACTTCAGGCAAAGGCGACACCCGTCTTAGTTGATTGTGACCCAAACACCGCCCTGATTGACCTGAATGCGGCGCAAAAGGCAATTACCCCCAGAACCAAGGCGATTATACCGGTTCACCTCTATGGTCAGATGGTATCGCCTCAGCAGTCACTAGACTTTACCAATACCCACAACCTGTTACTATTTGAAGACGCCGCCCAAGCTCATTTAGCCCAACGGGACGGATATCGGGCGGGCTCGGTGGGTATTGGCGCCGGCTTTAGCTTTTATCCGAGTAAGAATTTAGGCTGCTTTGGCGATGGCGGAATCATATTGACGAGTGATCCCGATATCTATCAGACCTTGCGATCGCTGCGGAATTATGGTGCTCCCCGTAAATATTATCACTCAGAACTGGGCAAAAATAGTCGATTAGATTCCATCCAAGCGGCGGTTCTCAACGCCAAGTTACCCCACCTACCCCAATGGAACCAATCTCGCAACGCCGCCGCCCACTACTATGACCAATTATTAGCCCCCTTAGGCGAAAAAGGGATTATCCCCATCCAAAACCAAAGCGGTACAGGTCATGTATATCATCTGTACGTGATTCGGATTACCGCCGCCTGTTCCCTTGACCGTGAAATCGTGCAAGATAAACTCAATGCAGCCCGGATTCAAACGGGTATCCACTACCCCCTCCCTTGCCATCTGCAACCCGCTTATCACTATTTGGGCTATCAAGAGGGTGATTTCCCCAATGCCGAAACCCTATGCCAGGAAATTTTATCATTGCCTATGTATCCTGGAATAAGTAACGCTCAAATAGAGCGAGTAGTTGATTGCCTAAATAGCTTGTTTGAACCGCATCCGGCGGCTGTAATTTCGGGGTAAGCTCATGGAACTTGGACGAAAGATTCCCATTGCTATTGACCGTCACCTGTGGGATGGTGCGATCGCGGCGTTATTGATTATCCTCTATGCGCCCCTATTAATCCACTGGTACGATGGCTGGCTGAATAAAAGTATTAGTATTGAGCATGAATACTTTAGCCACGGTTTAATCGGACTGCCTTTTGCTGCCTATATCGCTTGGACTCACCGCCAGGAGTGGCAAACGATACCGGATAAATCGAATTATGTCGGGTTAGTATTACTGGCAGTTAGTGGTGTCTTTTATCTGTCGGGTCAATCGGAACTGGTTAATATTTCCTTTCCCACGGTTTTAGCGGGACTTTGTTTATGGTTTAAAGGCATTCCTGGTTTACGCTTACAAAGCTTTCCTCTACTTTTGGTAATTCTCGCCACACCAACTGCATTTCCTTACCTAATCGAACCCTACGCCTTACCCCTACAGAGCTTTATTGCTGGAGTTGCCGGATTTATTTTGATTCAATTTGGCATTGATGTTAATGTCGTTGGCATTAACTTATTTGTCGGCGGACGAATTGTCGAAGTCGCCCCCCACTGCGCCGGCTTAAAGATGCTGTTTACCAGTTTATATGTAAGTTTAATGCTGCTGTACTGGAGTGGGGCGTGGGCATCGCGACAGAAGACCACATTATTACTAATTGGTGCGGTGTTGGTTAGCGTAATTGGTAATATCATTCGCAATACTCTACTCACATTTTTCCATGGCACCGGCATGGACGGAGCATTCCATTGGCTGCATGAAAGTTGGGGCGGGGATCTATATTCGGCGGGAATGTTAGGAATGTTAGTGGTTTTACTTAAAGTTATTGAAGGTTATGTTCACACCGAACCCCCAACCCATCAATCCTAGACGTGACCAATTAATGGATTCAGGTGTTTGTAAATTCGTAGATTCGTAGGGGAGAAGCATTCGCGCCTAAATATCTCGGTTTGTTACTCAACTCCCAGCGCGAATGCTTCGCCCAGACTTCACCCAAACAACGCAATAATCAACCCTCCCCAATCCCTAAGCCCATGAAGGCAAATCTGATGAAATCCTCAAGACTGCGCCAGGTGATTAAACGCCTGGGATTCAACCGCGCGATCGTGTTACTGTTATTGTTAGTCATTGTCGCGATCGGTGCAGTACCGAGTTATTTGACAGGCAACTGGTCGTGGATTGAGCCACCGAGATTTGCCAATTTCAGTAGCATCAAAGTGCTGCAAATTGAGGGGCTAGAAATTCCGGGCTGGGAAACCCTAGAGCAAAAAACTGTAACCTTAGGGGGGCATAAATGGTCCTATCAGGAAATTAAGGGAGACTTAGATAAACCTGTATTACTACTATTACGTCCTCCCAATGGTCCGATTGATCAACCTCAGGTTGAATGGGTGGATATTAATGGTGTCTTTCAATGGAAGACAGATTCCCATCAACGCTTAAACTTTACCGTCGAAACGAAATCCGAGCAGGCGCAAGTTAATGCCCGTCTCTTTCGCGCTTGGACTCAACAGCAAACCTTCGCCGTTGTTCAGTGGTACGCTTGGGCGACAGGGGGTCATCCAGCTACCCGTCAATGGTTTTGGGTTGACCAAATTGCCCAGTTAAAGCGTCAGCGAGTACCATGGGTAGCGGTTTCTATCCAGATTCCGATGGAACCGTTAGGGGATTTGGCAGAGGTCAAACCGATAGCTGAATCTCTCAGTAAAACCGTGCAAAAGGCATTGATGACAGAACCGCTGGCGGGAGAAGATTAAGGTGTGACCCCAATACTGAAAAGGATAGGAGAGCAGGGGAAGCAGGGGGAGCAGGGGAGCAGGGGGAGTGGAGAGAGCTAGTCAGGCATAGCGCTTGTGTAGGGGCGGGTTTTACCATTATCGTCTCTTCCCTAACCTAGATGTGACTAAACCCGCCCCGACCAAGGGTTAACATGAATAAGGGCAGGTTTTTTTGAGCAATTATTCGGTGGGAAGGGCGGGTTTTGTTGTTCATTTAGCGGTGAGGAGGGCGGGTTTTGTTGTTCCGTTATCGGTGGGAAGGGCGGGTTTTGTTGTTCCGTTATCGGTGGGAAGGGCGGGTTTTGTTGTTCCGTTATCGGTGACTAGCTAATTTAGTCCCTAAACCCGCCCCTACAATTGTGGCTAAACCCGTCCTGATAATTGAGTGATGTGGAGGGAATAATTTTGAATAAAGTTAATTGGTATGCTATCGGCACATTAATAGCAATTGGCTGGTTAGGGCAAATTAATTCAATCGCTTGGGCAACGTCTTTGAGAATAGCAGAAACCTCAGTACCAACGACTCAAAGAGAACAGGCTCAAATCCCCACATTGCCACCTCCACCAGAAATCAATAGTCCGACAGAGGGAGTAAATATTAATGTTCCTAATCCCTTTGCCCCACCGCCACCCTTGGGTTACCCAGAAGAATCGCCTCAAAGAGTACCTACTACTCAATTTAATGAGTATGTTCTCGGTATTGGTGATTCCATCGCGGTGACAGTGGAACGCTTTCCTGACCTCAATTTTTCCGGCACAATTGATTTACAAGGGAATATATTAGTTCCCTTAGTCGGTAAAATTAACGTTCTCGGACTTACTCCCGACCAAGTCCAAAATAAACTAGCCGCCGCCTTTAGTGAATTTGTAGTTGACCCAGATGTTACCGTGGTTCTAGCCGGATTGCGTCCCGCCACGGTGACGATTGCGGGTGAAGTAACTCGACCCGGTTATTACTCCCTAGCGCCCGGTTCCCAGCTTACTTCGGCTCTGCAAGTGGCTGGCGGGACAACGAATCTAGCTGACTTGCGTACTATCATCGTGCGTCGGCGTTCTCCTGTTAATAATTCGATTATTGAACAACAGATTGACTTATTTACGCCTCTGCAAAATGCTACATCCTTACCGGATGTGCGTCTGCGGGATGGGGATTCTGTCGTTGTATTGGAATTAGAAACTGGTACAATTAGCGATTATGACCGCTCTCTCGCCTCTCGCTCGACTCTAGCGACACCACAAATTACGTTGCGAGTCTTGAGTTATCCCAATGGTCGAATTGGCAACCTGAATTTGCCCAATGGAAGTAATTTTATTGATGCATTGACCTCATTGGCGCCGAGTTTGGAGGATGCGAACTTAAGGGAAATTGCCTTAATGCGTTTTGATCCCGAACAGGGTAAGGTGGTAACACAGCGCATTAATGGGAGAGCTGTTCTCATGGGTGATTTGGCGCAAAATGTCCCCTTGCAGAATGAAGATGTTATTGTTATCGGTCGTAGCCTTATCGCCAAGGTTAACTATGCTTTGCGTTTAGTGACTCGACCCTTTAGCGATTTTCTCGGATTTCGTAACTTTTTTGAGAATGTCGGGAATGTTTTTGGCTCAGGGGATGATAATAATTAGGGCTTGCTGAATAAGTCTGGTGGAGAGGGTAGGGAGCAGGGGGAGCAGGGGGAGCAGGGGGAGCAGGGGGAGCAGGGGGAGCCAGAGTACATTGTTTCTACATCAATGAGGCGCAACTGGGTATAAGGACGAACCGTTGCTTGGGAGTTGGGTTGAATTACTGTGCCTGCGATCGCATCCTTTCCCCTATCATCCTGTAGAGGTGCTGAGCTAGAATACAAGCACAGACCCTTTGATATAAGTTGCCTCAATTTAATATAGCCCCATTCATTCACCCCCTCCTAGACTCCGCTTGCACGACTCGTTAGTGTGAAATTACTATGACTATCCCCTTAATTAAACGCTATTTAATCGCCCTTGATCGCTATAAATTCATTGGCATAGGTGTTTTTGCGCTAATTACTGGCGGATCATGCATTGTGGCAATTATGCCCTCTCCCCCCAGTGCAATTTCTTACGAAGCCGTTGGAGTTTTGTCGGTTACGCCTCCGGTGAGAACCTTTTCGGAAACCGGAACCCAAATTCAGCAGCAGGGGTTGCAACTGGGAAAGGAGAATCTTTTAGAGGAAAATGTGATTAAAGCCACAGCAATAGCTGTGGGTTCTGATCCTAAAAAAATCATTGATAATGTAGATTTGAAGTTCAACACGTCTGGAGGGGACAAAGAAACCGCGATTCCATCAATAATAGGAGTATTCTACAAGGATGACGATCCCGAACAAGCTGGTAAAACGGTAGAAGTGCTGATGCAGAAAATGATCGAGCAAAGTCGTTTAATTAATAGCGGGCGACTGCAAGCGATTATTGACTCAATTGAAACACGCTCAGCCGAGGCGGAAAACGAATTAAAACAAGCACAAGAAGAACTAGAAACCTTTAACCGGATTGAGGGCGCAGCCTTAGCCTTAGCTGAAGATAACAGCTTGCTAGCACAAATTAGTGCCAACAAACAACAGCAACGCCAACTGCAACAGACTCTCGAAGGAATTGAGAGTCAGATGGCTAGTTTGCAAAGTCGGTTAGGTTTGACGGCGGATCAAGCTTATACCAACTCAGCGCTCAGCGCTGACCCCACCATCGCTGGCTTACGAGGACAACTGCAACAAATTGAAACCCAGATAAAACTGCTCACAAGTCAAGGGTATAGAGACCAACATCCCAATGTCCAAGAGTTACAGCGACAGCAACGGACTTATGAAGCAATGCTGGGACAGCGAGCGGCTGAGATCGTTCAAGGGAACGGCTTGGGTCAAGCTTTAACCCCCCCGCAAATTCGAGCGGATAGCAGCCTTGACCCAGCTCGGAAACAATTAGCCGATACATTGGTATCCTTATCGACTCAACGCGATACGCTGCAAGACCAACTGGAAACCACAGATAGAATTGGACAGGAACTGCTTCAGGAATACCAACAGATTCCCACTAAGCAGCTAGAGCAGGTACGCTTGGCGCAGCAATTTCAGATCAAACAAGACTTCTACAACAGATTACAGGCATCACTCATTGATGCCAAAGCCGCCGACGCAGAAACCGTGAGCTATCTCAGCGTTGGTCAGCCTCCTACTGTCCAGAAGAAAGGTGGGAAAGAGTCAACCAATCCGATTGTTATCCTCGCCGGGGGAACTTTTGTCGGCTTAATTGCGGCTAGCGGTGTGATTCTGATCCTGGCTATCTTGGATAGCAAACTCTATGCGGCGAAAGAAATCCAGCAACTGCTGGCACAACATGATGTCCCTGTCTTGGCAGAATTGCCTGTGGTGATGAGCATCGACCCCGATTTGGGACAAACGGGTATTTTACTCAAGTCAAGTTCACCTTATTTAGAGGTGTACGAACGGTTCCGGAGTAAGCTCTGTAGTGGGGAGAATAAATCCCTGAAAGTGGTATTAATCGCCAGCACGGTTAACGGAGAAGGAAAAACCACCACAGCCTATAATTTAGCGATCGCGTCAGCTAATGCGGGTAAGCGTACCCTTTTAATTGAAGCCGATTTGCGCTCATCCTCCCAAGCTCATTTCCACCAAGTCACCCCTGAACCGGAAGCGAAGACCCAACCCTTACCTTACTACGGGTCTAAGAGTGCTTGCATTCAGTTAGCCCCAAATATTGAGAATCTCTATATCGTACCCAGTCCAGGACCCCAAAAACAAGCCGCCGCGATCCTAGAATCACGGGAATTTCAACAGCTTATCACTGATGCTCGCAATCGCTTCGACTTTGTAGTTATTGATAGTCCGGCACTCTCCCTGTCCAATGATACCCTGTTACTCGAACCCCTAGCCGATGGGATGGTACTCGTCACCCGACCGGGTTACAGCGAGAAATCAATCCTGAATCTGGCAGCTCAAGAATTAACTGAAGCTGAACCATCACCCCTATTGGGCGCAATTATCAACAGTGCAGATACGTCGATTCCAGTCAGCGCTACCGAGGTTGAGGAGGATATTGAACTGGAGTATGAAGACGAAGACGAAGATACCTTTGAAGATGAAGAATTGGAAGAACAAGAGGAGCCAATTCCGACAGGTGCGACAAGGTCTTAATTAGGGCTTGCTGCATAACGGCAAAACCCTTATCTATCAAGGCTTTGAGTAGCATAGACATTGGATCATCTTCAAGGAAATAGGGTAAAACCCTTTCATACCCTTGCACCGCTATCAGGGAAAATGTATCATTGCTCCCCCTGCTTCCCCTGCTCCCTCTGCTCCCCCTGCTTCCCCTGCTCCCCCTGCTTCCCCTGCTCCCTCTGCTCCCCCTGCTTCCCCTGCTCCCTCTGCTCCCTCTGCTCCCCCTGCTTCCCCGCTCTCTTCACCCACAACTTATTCAGCAAGCCCTAATTATCCTTTGTCACCTTGGTAGGGGCGCACGCCATGCGCCCCTACGGTTTCCGGGCTCCCATTCTAATTCATCAAATAAGGTGTGTCACGCCACTACACTCGACACCCGACACTCTACCGCAAATACCCTGCACCCTGATTAATACAGATGATAGAATAGAAATGTTAAGTTTTTTATACTCCATTAATCTTTGTGGTTTGGCAACTCTCCTCATTACCGGAATCCCCATCGATACCCCATCAAAACCGTCTTTCCTGTTGGAGAGAGAAACTCGTTGAAAATTTGCCTAAGACCAAAAAAATTACACAGCAGATCATCACCGCGATTGGCGTCGGCTTACTCTTTAGTTGGCTAAATGTCCCCGTCGGTTGGCTACTCGGTCCGATGCTGGTGGGAATTGCCTATGCGATTAGTTTAGGATGCCGTCAACCATTACCTTCAAGCTTTAAACTCATCGGACAAGTGGTTGTGGGTTTAGTTACAGCCACTCGCTTTTCTCCAGAAACCATTAGTGTAGCAACAACCTACGCCCTACCCTTGTTACTCTGTGTTTTTCTCACCGGGAGTCTAAGTTTATTTAATGGGTATCTTTTAAGTCGTTGGGCTGGGATTGATCGCACCACAAGTTTACTAGGATTTATACCAGGTGCATCGTCCAGTATCGTTGTCATGAGCGAAGAGATGGGAGCGGATGCACTCGCTGTTGCCCTGCTCCAATATATCCGACTCTTACTCGTTGTTTTAATCATTCCTAGCGCTGCTACTCTGTTAGTGCCCGCCACCCCAGATACATCAGTCACCGCTACTGTCGCCACAACCAGTAACGTGACAACTTTACCCATGGCGTGGAACCTTTTAATTCTAGTGGGGTGTGGTATCGTGGGATTCTGGGCAGGAAAGCGATTTCGTCTACCTTCTCCTGGATTTTTCGGTCCCTTTCTGGTGGGGCTAGCTGCGTTTTGGGGATTGCCAGATAAAATGCAAATGCCTCAACCCGTATTCGCTGGCGCATTATTGCTGATTGGATTATCCATTGGCGTACAGTTTGACTGGCAAACCGCCCGTAAACTCTTCAAAGCCGTCTTAATTGAAATCGGGTTAGTTATCGGGTTAATCCTAATGTGTTTGGGTATTGGTTATGGATTTCATTTGATCACCGATGTGGATATGTCAACGGCTATTTTAGGATTCACACCCGGAGGAATTGAGGCAATGGTTGCTACTGTAATGCAGTTAGGGGGTGACACTGGATTGGTATTAGCCATGCAATTAACTCGGATGTTAGGTATTATTATGATTGCCCCATGGTTAGTGGCATTTTTGGTCAAGCGTGCCAAACCTTCGGATGACCGGAAATAATGGGTTCAGGCTCCTCGTCCTTCCAGGACGACTTTTTCTGTGTTATAATTTTGATGTCGAGTTGTTCCACATCAAATGCTGGTCTTTGAGTTCAAAGCCAAAGGAAAGACAACTCAATACTCAGCCATCGATGAAGCGATTCAAACCGCTCAATTTGTCCGCAACAAATGCATCCGTTACTGGATGGATAACCGAGGCGTTGGACAAAAAGACTTGTATCGCTATAACACGGCTCTAAGAGCTGAGTTTTCTTTTGTCAAGGACTTAAATAGCCATGCTTGCCAAACGGCTGTAGACAGAGCCTATTCGTCAATTGCTCGGTTTTACAGTAACTGCAAAAAAGCTATTGCGGGAAAAAAGGGTTATCCGAAGTTTAAGAAAAACTGTCGCTCAGTTGAATACAAAACTAGCGGTTGGAAGCTTTCTGGAACTCGCAAACAAATAACCTTCACGGACAAAAAGGGAATTGGCAAGCTTAAGCTCAAAGGGACGTGGGACTTAAACTTCTATCAACTCGATCAGATAAAGCGGGTGCGGTTAGTCCGTCGCGCTGATGGCTACTATGTACAATTTTTGGTTAACGCTGAAAACAAAATAGAAAGTCAGCCGACAGGAAAAGCCATTGGTTTAGATGTAGGACTCAAAGAGTTCTATACTGATAGCAATGGCTACATTGAACCCAACCCCCGATTTTACCGGGAAGGTGAAAAACGTCTAAGATTTCTTCAAAGACGAGTTTCGCGCAAAGAGAAAGGCTCGACCAACCGAAAGAAAGCCATTAATCGATTAGGGCGATTTCACCTCAAAATAAGTAGGCAGCGTGAAGAACACGCCAAAAGAGTGGCGCGTTGCGTAATCCAATCTAATGATTTGGTCGCTTATGAAGATTTGAGGGTTAGAAATTTAGTTAGAAATTATTGTTTAGCCAAATCGATTAATGATGCAGGTTGGTATCAATTCAGAAAATGGCTGGAATATTTTGGGGTAAAATTTGGCAAAATAACCATCGCGGTTAATCCTGCCTACACTTCCCAGGAATGTTCCGATTGTGGCACGGTAGTTAAAAAATCCTTGTCTACCAGAACTCATATCTGTCGATGTGGATGTATTTTGGATCGGGATTGGAACGCCGCCATTAATATTCTGAAATTAGCCTTAAGTACGGCAGGGCATGTCGGAACTTGGATTTTAAATCCGAACGCTTCTGGAGATTCGACCTCTACTTTGATTGGAGAAATCCTGTTAAAGCAAGCCGGATCTGTGAACGAAGAATCCCCGCATTTATAGGGCTGGGAGTGTCAATAGGTTGAAGTGGGAAAGTAGAGCGCAAGATCTCATCGACAGTATCTAGAGTGAGTTGTTGTTGATCAGCTAATGCTTTAATTGTCTGAGTAATTGCCTGAATCTGGAATAGATCAAAGTCTAATCCTAGTTGACTGGCGCGATTAGCAATAGCATGACGACCCGTTAGTTTATGATTAATTAAAAAGGAACGGGATAGTCCAAAGTCGCTGGGATCAATGGCTTCATAAGTTTGGGGATTATTTAACATCGCTTTAGCATGAACCCCCGCTTTATGGTTAAATGCGGCTGAACCGATAATATAATGGTTTGCCGGAATTGCCATACCCACTTTATCGGCGACAAGTTGATGCAGTGCTGCAAGTTGGGGTAGGCGATATTTCCACTGCAATTGTTCGGGATTAACGGTATAGAGACGGGCGATTAATCCAGCCAGGGGGGTGATTCCATTCCGTTCCCCAATTCCCAATACTGTAGTATCGATATGAGTTGCACCTGCTTCTAGGGCGGCGTAGCTATTCGCGATCGCACAACCTGTGTCATTATGACCATGGAATTCAATATCGGTACTTGTATGTTGGCGCAGTGTCTGTACTAGATTAAATACTTGATTAGGAGTCGCGACACCCACAGTATCCGCTAAACCAAAACGATTCACCATGCCGAGTTTATCGATAGCACCATAAACCTGGAGTAAATCGCCAAGCAAACTGCGAAATGAATCTTCTGTAGAAAAGCGTATTTCTGTTTCAGGACTTTGATTATGGATAAAGGTAATAACCTCCGTTGCCCGATCAACAATTTGATTTATACTCTTTCCATGACCAAACTGGCGCAGAAAACTGGAGGTGCCAAAGAATAAATGAATCCCGTTAACGCCTGTCTCTAGAGCTATTTTAGCATCTTCTAAATGACAGCGAATATGGGTCAGCACTTTGGCATGTAAACCCAATTGAGCTAAATGCTGACAATCTTGACGAGATTGAGGTGAAGCACAAGGAGAGGTGACTTCAATATATTCAACTCCAAACTGGTCAAGCGCCCTGGCAATTTCTACTCTATCCTGTGATGAAAAGTTAGCCCCACAAAATTGTTCTCCTTCCCGTAGTGTGGTTTCTATAATTGAAAAGTGACTAAGTGACATCGATGTCATCCCTTTGTTGATGGCAACTGCATCACCTATACTATCGGAGGTTTCTTTGCCGGATTGCCTCTTAAACTACTGATTTTATAATTTTTAAATCTTTATTATCCAGCAAATTTTTATCTAGATTTAACAATTAATCGAGTATAAGTCACTAAAATATGCTTATTTCCATACCATGGGGAGCATGTCAAGGAAAGCACATAACTCTTAATAAACACGTTCTACAACAGGGGGGGGGTGAGTAAAGGGCGATCCGATTAAATTGAGTGGACACGGTTATTGAGTTTTCCCTGTTCCCTGTTCTCTCCCCTCGATCTAATTTTAGTTACCTTCGGGTTCAAGAAAGATTCTGAGAGTCCCAAAACGATGGCTTTGTATCCTCAGAGAATAATCCTAACAAAGGACCGAGGATAGCGCCAAAGATAAACCCACCAGCGTGCGCCCAGTAAGCGATACCACCATTTTCCATCCCCACATTCGCTGGGGCTTCTAACATAGCTAACCCATTAAAGGCTTGCTGCAAAAACCAAAATCCCAGGAAAAATACAGCTGGTAATCTTAACGTAGTAAAAAAGAAGCCGAGGGGAATTAATGTGACGACTTTAGCATTGGGAAACTTAAGAATATAAGCACCCATCACGCCCGCGATCGCACCACTGGCACCCAGAGACGGAATCCCAGACTGGGCGGAGAAAAACCACTGGGCTAAGCTGGCTAATACACCACAAATCAGATAAAATATCAAAAACTTGAACCGACCCAGTTCTTCTTCAATATTATTGCCAAAAATCCAGAGAAACAACATATTGAATCCCACATGGGTAAACCCCGCATGGAGGAACTGTGCAGTGATTAACGTCAGCGGTTCTGGTATTGGCTGATTCACAGTAATGCCGTTAAAACTCGCGGTTAGTTCTTTAGGGACAACGGCGAAGAGGTGAAAAAATCCATCCAATTCTTGAGGACTTAATGTTAGCTCATAGATAAAAATCAATACATTTGCCGCAATTAAAATATAGGTAACGTATGGTATAATTTTGACTGGATTTTCATCCCGTAATGGAACCACAATTCTCTTTCCTTATTAATAATTAACAATTATTTAATCTTCAGACAACAATCCAAATAAAGGACCCAGGATGGCTCCAAAGACAAAACCGCCAGCATGTGCCCAGTAAGCAATTCCGCCCGTTTCCGTCCCCACATCCGTTGGCACGCTGACACTCGCCACACCACTAAACGCTTGTTGCACAAACCATAAGCCTAAGTATAAAACAGCAGGTAATCGAATGGTTGTCACGAAATACCCTAAAAAGATTAAGGTATTGATTTTAGCCGTAGGAAACTTGAGAATATAAGCGCCCATCACTCCCGCGATCGCACCACTCGCCCCTAGAGACGGAATCCCTGATTCCATCGAGAAAAACCACTGGGACAAGGCGGCTAATATACCACAAGCAATGTAAAAAATGAAGTATTTGATATGACCCAGACGGTCTTCAATATTGTTACCAAATATCCATAAAAACAACATATTGCCGCCAATATGCAAGAAACCCCCATGGAGGAACTGAGAGCTGATCAAGGTAAACCATTCTGGCACCGGTTGATTGACCGAAATCCCCTCAAAGCTAGCGCTTAACTCTTTAGGAACGACAGCATACAGTTGGAAAAATGTATTAAGCTGGGGCGGTGTTAAGAGTAATTGATGGATAAAAACCGCAATATTAACACCAATGAGCGCGTAGGTTACATAAGGAGTAATGCGCGTCGGATTATCATCACTAATAGGGAACACAGTATGAATTATAAAATCGTAAAAAACAGTATTTGAGTAAAATTATACCAATTGCCTTTTCGTAGAGGATGCCAGACTGCTCATTTTTACGATACCCTACAGGGGGATTTGTTGAGCAAAACTGATAGGAACACTTTATCATATTAATTGGCAATCTCAATCATGTTCGGCAGATTGAGATTGCATCAGGGTGAATGAGTGGCTGTTGGAGTCAGCTTTTTGTAACGTAAAAGGCTAAGAGTTCTTACCCTTTAAGAAGACCACCTTAGCTGAACATCTAAATTTATGGACTTACTAGAGTACCAAGCCAAAGCCTTATTCCGTGAGATCGGCATTCCCGTCTTACCCTCTCAATGCATGGATCATCCCAGGGATCTCAAACAATTAGATATTCCCTATCCCGTGGTGCTCAAATCCCAAGTCCCCAAAGGCGGGCGGGGTAGAGCCGGTGGTATCCGGACAGTGGAAAATACAATTGACGCGATCGCAACTGCACGAGCTATTTTTAATCTATCCATTCTCGGTAAGTACCCCAAGGTGCTGCTAGCGGAAGCCCACTATGATGCTGAAAAAGAATTTTATCTGGCGGTGATCCTCGACTACGCCTTAAAACGTCCAGTTCTGTTGGGTTCATGCCAAGGTGGTATCCATGTCGAAGGGGTAATGGCACAGATGCAACGAGTGGTAGTAGAGGAAGACTTTTCTCCCTTTTACGCACGGCGTCTAGCCTTCAAAATGGGACTTCAAGGTCACCTGATTGAATCAGTCAGCGATATTGTCCAGAAAATGTATCAACTTCTGATCCAAAAAGACCTAGATTTAGTGGAAATTAATCCCCTCGGCGTCAGTGCTAGCGGTGAAGTCATGGCGCTAGATGGTAAAATTGCTGTCAACGATCACGCTTTAGGACGCCAATCTGAGTTGGCAAACCTGTCATCAAGCCTCACCCACACCCCCCAACCCGCCGACCAACCCACGGATCTACAATGGACGGATAGTGAAGGGAATATTGGTATTCTGTGTAACAGTCCTTGTCTAGCCGCAGCCACATTGGATTTAGTGTACAAAGCCAAGGGCAAACCAGCCAGTTGTTTAATTGTAGACGGTTATGCCAGTTGGGATGTACCGTCCGCCGCATCTCCTATACAACAGTTACAAAATGCCTTGCAGCAATTGACGGACACTCAAAACATCCAAGTTGTCTTAGTAAATATTTTGAGCAACGCGGCGGCGAGTGAAGCCGTGGCTGAGGTAATCGCCAATTATCTACTATCAAAAAGTGGTAATATTCCTAACGTCAGTGAAGTAGACCGAGGCGAAAGACCAACAACAGGAAATTCGCGCTCCCGTGACTCACGCAATTATCGCCGCCGCCATCTCACACCGAAATCTGTATCTAAGACAGAGTTACCTCACTTGGTGATTCGCTTAGCCAACGGCAAACTAGACATTACCCAAGACCGTTTAGCGGCACTCCCTGTACACTGGATGGGTAACTTGGATCAGGCAGTGGCACAAGCGATTTCTCTGGCACGTTCATGAACCGCGCCTTACTTCGTGAAGACGCGGATTGGCTCCAGATAACCTGCTCCGAAGTCATGAAATAGTTGTGAGTGTGTAGGGGCGGGTTTCACTATTATCGTTTTTTTCCGCCCCGATGTGACTAAACCCGCCCCGATAGAGTTTTGAATGTGATCATTGTGCGACATAAGACTTAACTTGCTGGGAGAGAAGCGAGTATGACGAATGACAAATAACCAGTGACGAATGACAAATAACCAGTACTTATCGGTATCCTATAGTTAATCGCTTGCGCTAAACCTTGACCTTGTTAATCGCATCTACTACATTGCCGTATCCAGTGCTTATGAAATTCACACCAGACATGAAAATCCTGGTTCAGGGCATCACCCAACCTATTGGTTCCTATTATGCTGCCCGAATGAAAGCTTATGGCACAAATCTAGTGGCTGGGGTTAGTGCAGGTCAAGGGGGTCAGACATTGCATGGTATTCCCGTCTTTGACCTCGTAGAAGAGGCGTTATCCGTTGCTGGATATTGCGACGCCACGATCATTTTTGCCGAATCCTACAGCGCCTTGGATGCAGCGTTAGAAGCGATAGACGCTGGATTGTCGCCAATTATTCTAGTGACGGGCGGGATTCCACCTCTGGATATGATTCACTTGTTAGCCAAAGCTAAAGCCAGGGAAACCCTGATTGTTGGACCGAGTAGTTCGGGGATTATTGTGCCAGGAAAACTTTTACTGGGGACTCAGGAGTGTGAATTTTATCAGCCTGGTACAATTGGTGTGATTAGCCGGGTCGGTACTCTCTCTTATGAAGTGGCTTTGGCGTTAACTGAAGCTAAACTTGGACAATCTATTGCCGTGAATCTCGGTAGTGAAGCCATTATTGCCTCCTCATTTCGCCAGTGGCTGGAAATTCTCGCCCAGGATAAACGTACAGAAGCCATTGTATTAGTGGATCAGACGGGGGGCGATAGTGAAGATCAAACAGCAGAGTTTATTGCTCAAGCCATAGAAAAACCCGTGATTGCCTATGTTGCGGGACAATATACCCCTGAAGATAAACAAGTCGGGGATACCAGTGCCATTATCGCCGCTCAGCTATCCGGACCGATCGCGAATACGACAACGGCTCAACATAAGGTGGCGGCGTTCAAACAGGCAAATATATCTGTCGCTGAGTATCCTTCCCAAATTCCCGACTTGGTGAAAAAGGCGCTCAAATATCATTAAAAGGAACAGGACAGTACCTGTATTGCTTAGGGATTTTGAACTCAACCCAAACATCCAACTGATAGAAGTTGGAATTTCCGACAGGAGTTCACGGGCTTCTTAATGATTTTACCGAGAAAATAAAATAGGGGGTGACACCCCCCACCCCCAAGATGCTATACTGTGTTATGTAGATGCACCCTGATGATCGGGAGAGTCGCCTATTCTATAGGGCTCTCCTTTTTTATCTGAGCTTGACCACGGTGGTGGTGAAAAATCATTTGAATTGGGGGTGACACCCCTCACCCCCAAAATGCTATACTGTGTTAAGTAGATGCACCCTGATAATCGAGAGAGCCACTTATAGGCTCTTTTTTTCTCTTATTCAAGATTAATAGGTAAGTTCGGCAACGTAAATAGGGGTCAGACCCCTCAACTAAACGGTCATGTATCCAAGTCAAACTTGATCAGCGACCTCTTTTTTTGGGAAAATAAGCGACGGTAGCACGTAATATCAGGTTCGGCTGTATAGTGCGTTTATATAGCCTTAGTTATTCGGCAGGAAGCCTTCTACTCTTTTACTTTACCCCCTCCCCATGACTTTACCTGAATCAAGCCGATTGCAATTGACCCCAGATTTGAACATATGTCGCATCCTAAATGGCTTATGGCAAGTATCTGGCGCTCATGGACGCATTGATCCCAAAAAAGCCATTCCCAGTATGTTTGATTATCTAGATGCTGGCTTTACCACCTGGGATCTGGCAGATCATTACGGACCGGCTGAAGATTTTATTGGCGAATTTAGGCGTCAACTGGTGGCGACTCGCGGTGAGGAGGCGTTAGGGAACATACAAGCTTTTACCAAATGGGTGCCACGCCCAGGTTCAATGACTCGACAATGGGTTGAGAAAAATATTGATCGCTCTCGCCAACGGATGGAAGTTGAAAGCCTAGACTTGATACAATTTCACTGGTGGGACTACCGCGATCGCAACTATCTGGACGCCCTCAAGCAGATGGCACAACTGCAAGCGGAAGGCAAAATCAAGCACCTGGCGTTAACCAATTTTGATACCGAACACCTAAAAATTATCATCGACGCCGGGATCAAAATCCTCTCCAATCAAGTTCAGTATTCCCTAGTTGACCGCCGTCCTCAAGTCAAGATGGAGCAGTTCTGTCAAGATCATGACATTAAACTTTTCACTTATGGCACAGTCTGCGGTGGCTTGTTATCAGAAAAATATTTAGGAAAACCTGAACCAGGTGGAACAGAACTGTCTACGGCTAGCTTGAGAAAATATAAAAACATGATTGATGCGTGGGGCGGTTGGAATTTATTTCAAGAATTGCTCACCGTACTCCAGGACATAGCAACTCAATATAAGGTGAGTATCTCGAACGTAGCTGTTCGGTATATTCTCGATCAGCCAACCGTAGCGGGTGTGATTATTGGTGCGAGGTTAGGCATATCTGAACACATAGAAGATAACGCCAGAGTATTTAACATGACCCTCAATGCCAAGGATAAGGAGAAGATTGAAGCAGTATTGGTCAAGTCGCAAGACTTGTATCAAATCGTCGGAGATTGTGGCGATGAATATCGGCGATAAAGATATCTATGCCGTTAGTGATGCTCTCCATTTTCATCGCTTATCTCGTGAGACTCTGGGTGAGCGCGAAGCAACCCGGAGAGGAATAGAGGTCAAACCGTGTCGCAAGGGCGCGATAAGGTTTGACAATCCAGGTGAAGGCACGACGATTAACCCCGTGCTTCGCTGCAACAATTGGACTTTTCTGGCATTGACATCCTCCCCCGGCTAAAGAGCGCGGGGGATTCCTCACCACGCCACCTTTAGCCGGGGTGGTCGCTGATTGGGGTTGACGCTTCGCTGAAGGTTGCCTCCAAATGAGGTCTTACACCCTCTCCACGTCCGTTTAT
>NZ_JAVJZI010000087.1:0-4254 GCF_040223135.1 Coleofasciculus sp. G3-WIS-01 | reverse complement strand
TAGCCTTTGGCAAATTGTTAAGCTGCCTTAGTTCACCGGGAAATGGGGTATCTGCTGGGATGATGTACTCATGCACCAGGGAACATCTATCAATCAAACATTTGCGGCTATTGCACCAATCCTTTATCTCCCCCAGTGCATAGTTGTAGGCACTGCGGCAAATTTCCATCCACTCAATCAACCGTTTTTCTTGAGTGGCATCTGGGTAGATTCGGTAGCAATAGTTAAATGTCAGCATACCCCTATCATAAGACATTTATCAGAGAGCTGCCTAGCTATAAATGTTAATTTAGGCAACATTGAGTTACCTAAATTAACCTTGGGGAGTCGTGTATCAAGAGCGCTGAATCACAGATTACAGCGTGGGTCTTACGACTCCCCAAACCCCTGCTAAGATAATAAATCGGCAGTTCGAGTATCGGTCTATACCTAATCACTCAGCCATTGTTGCCAGTTTATTGCTGATGACGGGAGTGAAACGCTGAAACTAAGAACTGTTGTTGTGTGTGAGGTTGGAAAACCCCTTCGTTGATGCTGCTTTTATTCGCCAATTTTTCGCTGGCTCAAGTTATCCCTGTCCCCCCGGTAACCCCAACTCCTCCTCCCACCCAGGAATTGGTGGTACAACCCCAACAAATACGACCGTTACCAGGACAACTGGATCAGGTGCCGGTATTTAATAGCAATAGCCCAGAAGTGATCCAAACCGAGGGGATTTTACTGTCAACCTTTCCACCCTATGGAAAAGCTAGTCCTGGCGCTCATTTAAATTTGCCTCTTTCTGGACGCTTTGATATATTTGCTCATCATATCGCCCGCTCGAATACGCCAGAGGAATGGCGACCCATGTACCAAGGGGTTCTGGTTCACAATGCTGGAAGTCAACCTATAACGCTGGATATTTTGCAAGCGGTAAGTTATGTGACCAATCCGGATGCTCCTTTTGTCGATTTACCGCCCTATCTGGACAATCCCTTTGGCTTGGTCTATTCGGGTCCCGGTTCACGGGTGGCTACCGATATCCTGCGTGGCGTGCATCAATCATCGTTTCCCTCTCAAATTATTATTGCGCCGCAACAGAGCGAAATGTTATTTAATTTACCCATCGCTTTAGGCAATTCCCGGTCTACGTTGATGCGTCTGCGAACCAATCGACCCGTTTATATGGCAAGTTTAGCCATGTATGCACCCTTGAATTCTGATGACAAAGCGGATGGGAAACCTCAAGGAGAATCTGGACTTCCCTATCGTCCGCCTACTCTCGACGAATGGCGGTATTTATTATTTAAAGGTAATTTAGCAGGACCACGCGATCGCATCCCAACACCGCCAGACCAAACCAACGGTAAGATTGTCTATGGTCGGGTTGCGGGTGTGGCTTTGGGTTCTCAATGGCGTACTCAGGTGGTAGATAGTCCGGGTGAGTCGGATCTGAGTATTCCCCAACCCGGTCAAGGGTTTTCCTATCCCCTGAGTACTGTACCTTTTGTCACCTTAGGCACGGATCAGGTTCAGAGTGCACCCTTGAAGGTTCGTTATCCGGATACAGCTTATCGCGCCCATGGAAATTATGGGGTGCAATATCACCTCACTTTGCCTTTGATCAACCGGACGGATACTTCACAAACCGTAACCTTGGCGATTCAAACCCCACTTAAACCTGAGGGAAACGCCGACGAATTGCACTTCTTAAACCCTCCTGATTCCCAGGTTTTCTTCCGAGGTACAGTACAACTGCGCTATACCGATGACCGAGGGTTAGTCCGCACCCGTTCAGTTCATTTGGTGCAACGGCGGGGTCAAGCTGGGGAACCATTGCTGACGCTGAAAATGCCACCAGGCGATCGCCGTTTGGTCGAGGTTGATTTTATCTATCCGGCTGATGCAACACCACCACAGGTTTTAACTGTTCAGACTCTGCTATCGCCCTCAGAAGGGAAATAAGTTTTGAGTTTTGACCATTCCTCGTTTTTCTGTTGTCTTTATCTTTTTTATCCAAGAGGTAAAGATTAGATTCTATTGGAATGCAACCCATAAAACGCGCGATCGCACTCTCTCATTCAATCGTCTGGAAACTGCCTGCAGGAAATCCGTTCAACATCTTGGCTACCGCAGCGATTACAGACGCTATTTAACGATGAGTCCACCCATTCATCACCACAACGGCGACAGCTGGTAAGTCAATCCCAGCCGTCATCGTGGTTGGAGCGTTTGCCGCAGTCGGCGCGATCGCGGTAACGGCTTTATTTCGCCTGATTTATTTGCTACTGTCTCGTTTACTCTAAAGTTCACAAATTGACAATGGATAATGAACAATGGATAATGACCTCTCCTTAAAAGAAGAGGATTGAAATTAAGGAAAATCTTTTTTAATTTCTTCGTAAACGAAGAGATCTTAGACCCAATTAATCAATTGTCAATTATAAATTATTAATTATTCATTGATGACAGCTTAAAGCTCTAGCGCCCTGTATAGGTGACAAAGATATCCTTATTTACCGTAACTTCTACAGGATCATCGGGATCGTAAGGAGATGAGGTGTTACTGCCAAATGGTAAATTCCCCTGTGAGTTACATCCCGGTAAGAAAACGCCATAGAATGGTTCGGCTACCGATGGCACCAGTCTGAGTCGAGTTCCCGTCGCCGCCGCAATGCTGTTAGCTCGGTTTTGGGCATCCTGGATGGCTGATTGATAAGCGACTTGCTCTAGGGCTTGACAGTTATTCACCGAATATTCTACGTTAACTGTACTGATAAGAATCTCTTCAATGGGGTTGGCTGCATCCGTTGCGGTATTGACAATCTCCTCTAAGCGATCGCGGCTGGGATTTTCCACCGTTACCACGAGTTGCGCTCCTCCCTCTGTGGCTGTGGAGGGAAAGGGAAAGGGCAAAAAGCTGGCGCTGGGTTCAATGATTTCTAAGTCAATCGCCTGATCAGAGACGCCAATCGCTTTGAGAGCATCCAGGATTGGTTGCAGCATCTCTAGTGTGATTACCTCTTGTGTTTCAAACTGAGATAATACCCCCTCTGGCGGCGAAGAATAGTTTCTGGCAAATTTGAATAGGAGACTGGCTCTATCGGCAGGCTGACTGGCTCTACCTTTGCCAATAACCCGAAACGTCGGTTCCTCGCTGGGTGGTGGATAAAATAACTGACTGATTTGGCGAGCATCGGGCGTTGAGTCGTTACTTATATTCTCAGTCCTACCTGGACTAGGAATTAAACTTGTCGTGATAACAGCGACAATCAAAGATGACATAACTCTTTTTTTCATTCTGCCCGATTCTCCTGACCCAATTGGCTCGCAACAGTTGTTCATTTATCCAACAGCAAAATTATCCTAGCCCAGTTCTGCCCAAAAATGTACTACCTCTATTCAAGTAAGCCCGAATTGCCAAAAAAGCCACCACCCCATCAAAGATTAGGGTGGTGGAGGATATCACGAGCGGATTTAGCTTTGTTTTCCGGGTAGCCCGGTAAAATCTCAAGTCAGATTAACTCTCATAAATTCGAGATTCCATGGCTTCAGGATACTCTTCGCAGTATTCCTCAAACGCTGTTTTAGAGAGCTTTTCTGCCCGTTGGTGTGCAGCTTCAGCTTGCAGTTCTTCCACAATATCCCAGGCGGCGGCACATTCTTTAGAAGTTGGACCTTTTTGGGCGCAGACTGCTCGTGCTTCTTCTACAGCTTTGCGGATTTCGTCTTCAAGGACTACACTCTTGGGTTTTTCGAGGAAGTCTCCTTTGGTCAAAATATCGGTAATAGAGATAATGCCCAGCAGTTTATCCTTGATCACCGGAGCGCGGCGAATACCCGTATTGGCAAATAATCGCGCCACGTATTCCACGCCGAGGTCAGGATTGACCACAATGCAGGGCTTATTCATTATTTCATAAACCCGCACTTTTTTGGGATCTTTGCCATAGGCAATAACTTTATAAACAATATCAGTTTCCGTCAGAATGCCATAAGCATCTTGGTCATGGCGGCGATCTACAATTAAAGCCCGCAGACCCATATCGTTCATCAAATCCACGGCGTCAGCTACAGTCGCTGAACCGCGAATGGTCACCACATCTGTGGTCATGATGTCTTGAGCCTTCATCATCATCGCTTTACCTCGTGAGACCCCAACCTCAGCGAAGCAGGTTGGGGAGGGATAGAGGTCAAACCGAACCACTCAATGTGGTGAGGTTTGAAGGGTCCAGGTGAAGGCACGACGATTAACCCCGTGCTTCGCTGCAACAA
>NZ_JAVJZI010000086.1:0-25356 GCF_040223135.1 Coleofasciculus sp. G3-WIS-01 | reverse complement strand
CCACCCGAATCGCGAGGGGCTACCCCTTCAACGAAGTAAGGGGTAGGGGGATAGCGGAAAATGCGAGGGGTCAATCCCCGAAGTATTTTCAATCTCTCTCTTTCTATCCCATGTAGTGGTATAGTTTAGCCATGAAACAAGTTCTCACAATAGTTGTAAAGCTCCAGCCCTCTCCTGAACAAGTTGCCTTCTTAGAGGCAACTCTTCAGGCGTTTGCGGACGCTTGTAACTACGTGAACGAAAACACAAACCCTAAGCTGACCAACAAAATTGCTATCCAGTCCTTAGTCTACCAAACCATCAAGAAAAAATTCAACTTGGTCGCCAACATGGCTGTTAGGGCTTGTGCGCGTGTAGCTGCCAACCGCAAGGTAGCCAAGCAGAAAGGCAAACCTGTTAAAAGATTTGCCCCAAGCAGCATGGACTGTGACAAAGACTTGTTTCGGTTTCGCGAACAGGATTGGACGGTAAGCCTTGCAACTACTCACGGTAGAGAGCGAGTTGAATTAAAAGTCGGCAACTACCAAAGAGGAAAACTCAAACAGAGAAACCCGACTTCTGCTCAACTATGCAAACACCGTGATGGTCACTTCTACTTGCACATCCAAATCAAAGACGATGCAAAAGACTCGCCAATTGCCGACAAGGTAATTGGCATTGACTTAGGGCGGCGCGACATTGCAGTTACATCAGAGGGCAAAAAGTGGGACGGATTGCACATTCAGTCAGTACGAGATAAGTTTTATCAAGTTAGGGCGTCTCTCCAGAAAAAAGCCTCGAAAGGCACGAGGACAACTCGGCGTAGATGTCGAGAAATCCTGAAACGGCTGTC
This sequence comes from Coleofasciculus sp. G3-WIS-01, assembly GCF_040223135.1. NCBI lineage: Bacteria > Bacillati > Cyanobacteriota > Cyanophyceae > Coleofasciculales > Coleofasciculaceae > Coleofasciculus > Coleofasciculus sp. G3-WIS-01. The sequence goes on along the minus strand of NZ_JAVJZI010000086.1, from coordinate 24,524 downwards.
GGGACGAGAGAGACGCTACCAGCAATGGCTCAATCACAACATCTCCAAATCGGTGGTCAGACGAGCAGTTGAGTATAGTGCCTCTATTGCTATAGAAGACCTTACGGGAATTAGGGAGAGAACCAACGAGCAACCCAGAAGCAAGGCGGAACGTAGACGCTCAAATTCGTGGGCATTTTATCAACTGCGAATGTTCATTGAGTACAAAGCTATTGGCGCTGGTGTTCAAGTTATCCCAATCCCCCCTGCCTATACTTCCCAAATGTGTCACAATTGCCTACACATTCACCCGGTAAAAGGAAAGTCTTACCGTAGTGGCAAGACTTTCAGGTGTGGGCATTGTGGTTGGCATGGAGATGCCGACTTTAATGGAGCCAATAATATTGCACTTGTGGGGCTGTCTATAAACCAGCCTGGAGGCACGGGGTTATCGTGCAAGCTAAGCCGAACTATTAAGTATGTTCAGCTTAGCTTGTTCGATGACTTCAGGGCTACTAAAAACCCAGACCTCAGCTCTTAGCAGGTCTGGGTAGTTTATTTGCCAATGCAGGGGGGATCGGTATATAAGTACAGCCTAATGAACATCAGGATAAATCCCTTCTACTATCTGTCTGGGAACCTTCTGCCTTTGTTCGATCAGATGTTGGGCAAAACGCTTCTAAGTATTTTCGCTTAATCCAAAGACTCAACGGCTCAAATTAATCCTGTTTTAACTTTGTCCCGGATGATTGCCTCCTCTCAATCACCGCCCATAATCGTAACCTAAGTTAATATTTTCCGGAGAAATGTTAACTTACATATCATTTACTGGTTTTTCAATTTGAGAGTGGTAAAGTAAAAACATGAAGCAAATAAAGCTTCACCGGACAGATACAAAAGCAACGTTTAGATTTAAATCAAGAGGTAAAAACGCTGGCTAAATTAATTAATCTGTCTCATCTAAAAACAGCAGCAGCACACCATTTAGACGCTGATATTTCCTAAGATAGTGAATGGGGAGCAAGGCAACTGAAACTTGAATTCAGTGCAACTCCACAGAGAATCATCAAGATGAGGAAATCGCTCAGCCAGTCAATCGGAAGTGCTGCTGTTGTTTTAGCATTTTCAGCCAAGACTAATAGAGAAAACGCTCCAAGTGCATTTCATTTTTGGTAGGGGCGACTCTCTGGCATTAACTAACAATTCTCGTCCATTCAATTTGATCAGGTCGCCCTCTGCTTTGTGTGTGCGATCGCTAGAAGGAAAACTCTGATCCTAGATTAAATTCAAGGATGTCTGAATCGTGAACACAGTAATCTAAGTTAACATTTCTCCCCATAAAAGTAAACTTATGTATCATTACCTTGTCCTTTAAATCAAAAGTGGTAAAGTAGAACTATGAAGCAAATAAAGCTTCACTGGACAGATACAAAAGCAACGTTTAGATTTAAATCAAGAGGTAAAAACGCTGGCTAAATCAACCGATCTGTCTCACCTAAAAACAGCAGCAGCACACCATTTAGACGCTGATATTTCCTAAGATAGTGAATGGGGAGCAAGGCAACTGAAATTTGAATTCAGTGCAACTCCACAGAGAATCACCAAGATGAGGAAATCACTCAGTCAGTAAAACTGAAATGCTGCTGTTGTTTTAGCATTTCCAGCAAAATTAATAAATTTATAGTAGACACATCGATTAGGACAAAGGCACCCTTGTAGAGACGCGCCATGGCGCGTCTCTACATAATTGCATGCAACGTCTCTACATAAATGATGTGTCCTAACAGCTATGGCGGTTGCTATAGTTCAGGTTTTTCTCTCTTATACCAAATCCGGGTTAGCCACCCCCTTTATAAGCTAGTCCGCGCAGGCGGACGAAAGTTTGTGTAGCTGCGACTTCTAGTCGCCAGGGCAAAAAAGGGGTTCCAAAGGCGGATTTGGTATTAGAGGTAGAAAACAGCGATCGCACCAGCTGTTCCCTGTTTCCTAATGGAGGCTACAACGCTTCATCCAATGCTTCAGCTTCTTCCTCCGAACCGGATAGAGGAACTAACGCCACCGCTGCGATCGCATCCTCCTCATCTAAGCGTTGTACTCGTATCCCTGTCGCCATTCGGGATTGAGGGGAAATAGCATCAATGGCTTGGCGAATAATAATGCCTCGCATCGTCACCACCATCAATTCATCCCCTTCATTCACCACCCGCAACGCGGCGAGTTTATCTTTGCTATGGCGGAACTTAATCGTCACTAATCCCATTCCGGCGCGATTTTGCAGTCGGAATTGAGACACTGGCACTCGCTTGCCTAAACCGCCGGTGGTAACCACCAAAACCCAGGGTCCTTGACCGGCGGTTTCGTGAATCTCTTCCCCATTGAGTTCATCACTGCGGCTGGTATCGTCTTCCCCATTGAGTTCATCACTGCGGCTGGTATCGTCTTCCATTTCCGCCTCTTCATCGGCTGTAGCAATCAGTCTCTCCACAACTTGAGCCGGGATAATATCCATACTGATCAACTCATCCTTAGAGCGCAGCTTCATCGCCTTAACCCCCCGTGTAGCCCGACCCAGGGGACGGAGTTGGTCATGATCGGCTTTAAAATGAATTGCCATGCCCTTACTCGAACCAATGATAATACTATCTTCAGCTCGGCATAGACGCACCCAGCGCAGTTGATCGCCCTCACCTAGAGAAATGGCAATTAAACCATTTGCCCGGATATTACTAAAGGCATCCAACGCCGTTTTTTTGATATACCCTTTGCGGGTTAACATCACCAAATACACATCATCGGTGAACTCACTAACCGGTACAACCGAGGTAATTTTTTCATTGTGGGGAATCGGCAGCATTTGCACGATCGGTACCCCTCTGGCGGTACGAGATGTGGCGGGGATTTGGTAAGCGCGTAGGGAGTAAACCACACCGCGATCGCTAAAAAATAGTAGGGTGTCGTGATCACAGCAACTCAGGAAATGCTCAACCCCGTCATCCTCCTTAATCCGGGCGGCGGCTTTGCCCCGGGTTGCCCGAGCTTGGGCAGCAAAGGAGTGAATGGGCATCCGTTTGATATACCCTTGTTCCGTGACTAAAATTATCGCTTTTTCATTGGCGATTAGGTCAATATCATCTAGTTCCCCTTCCACCTCTTGAATCACCGTGCGGCGAGGTGTACCATGGGTGGTTTTGATCTGAAGCGCTTCGGTTTCGATAATTTCTAGGATGCGCTGTCGATTCGCCAGAATATCTTGCAGATCCGCAATGCGAACTTGTAACTCTTCGTGTTCCGCTTGAATTTTCTGGGCTTCTAATGCCGTCAAGCGTCGCAGTTGCATTTGCAAAATGGCATCAGCTTGAGCTTCAGAAAGTCCAAATTGGTCAATTAATTGACTCTTGGCTATCGCCGTATCAGCAGCAGCCCGAATTACAGCGATTACCGCATCTAAGTTATCCAGGGCAATGAGTAACCCTTGCAACAGATGATCCCGTTCCTCGGCTTTGCGAAGTTCGTATTGGGTGCGCCGGGTAATTGTTTCGATGCGGAACTCGAGGAAGACTTCGAGGAACTGTTTGATGGTCAATAGTTGGGGTTCATTCCCAACTAATGCCAGCATGTTGGCACCAAAATTGCTTTGGATGGGAGTTTGCTTGTAGAGATTATTGAGAACCACACGGGGATAGGCATCCCGCTTCAGTTCAATCACTATCCGCATTCCCTGGCGATCGCTTTCATCCCGAATATCCGAAATGCCTTCAATGCGCTTATCATTCACCAGTTCGGCAATTTTTTCAATCAGTGCCGCTTTATTGGTTTGGTAGGGCAGTTCCGTGACAATAATCGCTTCTTTATCAGGGCGTCCCCGGTGTTCTATGGTTTCAACTTGCGCCACACCCCGCATGGTGATTGAGCCGCGCCCGGTGGTGTAGGCGTCTTTGATGCCAGATCTGCCCAAGATTTGACCGCCTGTGGGAAAGTCAGGGGCGGGAATATACCGCATCAATTCTTTTTCGGTGATTTCTGGGTTATGGATGAGGGCGACTAAGCCATCCACCAATTCACCCAAATTATGGGGAGGGATATTGGTTGCCATACCAACGGCAATACCCGATGATCCATTTAGGAGTATCTGGGGAACCCGGGCGGGGAGGACGATGGGTTCTTGTTGTGATCCATCGAAGTTATCCAGGAAATCGACGGTTTCCGACTCAATGTCCCGGAGTAGGGCATCTGTGGCTAAGGATTGCAAGCGGCATTCTGTGTAACGCATTGCCGCTGGTGGGTCATTATCCACCGAGCCAAAGTTACCATGTCCGTTAATTAGGGGCGATCGCATGGAGAAATCCTGCGCCATGCGAACTAAGGCATCGTACACTGCTGTATCGCCGTGGGGGTGATATTTCCCTAAGACTTCACCCACAACACGGGCGCATTTCCGGAAGGGGCGATCTGGGCTGAGTCCCAGTTCATGCATTGCATAGAGAATCCGCCGGTGTACTGGCTTGAGTCCATCCCTCGCATCGGGTAGCGCCCGACCCACGATGACGCTCATGGCATATTCTAGGTATGACCTAGACATTTCGCTGCGAAGATTTGTCGGGACAATCCGCTCCTGGGAGGTACTCATAGAACGAAAAACTCCATAAAAATTCAGGATTTAGGCAAAAAAAGCGCAAAAAGAGAGCTAAACCGCTATGTTTAACCCAAATAGTTGCTAAAATGTGCTACTTTCTTTTAATATTTTAACACAAGTTTACCCGGACTCGGAGTCAGGGAAAGCCTTATTGGGGTAGGGGATAGACCTGTTTTCGGGGGGGTGCGATCGCGTAAAGTCAAGATGAGCAGTTACTCACTACTGACTTATGAGCGGTTTTGAGATAGTTTAGAGTTACGTTAACTCGTATAACTCGTACCCTGTGGCGTACAGGGAGATCTGTACACAAGTCAGCCCGACAGAAACAGGCAGGGCTTGTCCATGAGGAATCGGGTCACAGGTAACGGCTGATTGATAGTAGGCGATCGGTTGGGCTTTCTGCCTTGCTAAACGCCCTGTAATTACCCGAAACAAGGAAACAGGAATCATGGAAGTAGCCATTGCTATAATCGCGTTTTGCATCATTGCCACCCTAGTAGCGCCCGGACTGATGTCTCGGAATCTGACAATTGGGTTGCTTGCCTTTGCTGTCTTGTATCTGGTAAGACCCAATCTACTGACCACAGAACAAGCTATTGCGGTTATTGTGTTCGGTATTCTTTTTATGTTAGTTATTCCTGATCTAGCCAAAAAATAGTGAGCATTATAAACATGATTCGTAGGGGCGCACCGACGTGCGCCCATAAACATCTTCTATATAATTAAACAGATTTAACGTGAAGGTAGAGTATAAAATCATATCTCACGGCAACTTCTTACTCTTAAAAACGCTTAGAGACAGCAACTAATTTTGGTTCTTCTACTTTTACCGTAGAAGATTTTTCCCTCGTAAAAGCTATTTTTCCGACGAATGACACCTCAGTTTGAGATGGAATAGTAATTCTGATATTGGTATTAAATAGCCTCTGGAAATCAGCCGGAATAACTTCGGCAAAATTATTCAATTTATTGATTAGTACCTAAACTATGAAATTGACGATACCAAAAATTCAAAAAATGACTTTTGTTGATCTGTACAATAGTCTGCATAATACCAATAATAACCTTGTGTTTTCCGTCTCAATTAGTGGTGGGAACTCAAATCTGGATTGGGCATCTGATTACCTATGGGCATTGTTTATTGGAGAAAATATAGCTGAATTTTGTGAATCAATTGTTGCTAACGAGCAAGGTCATTTAATTGAGTTTTTATTTGTACCCAAAAATTTAACTGAATTAACAACGAAGCTTCTTTGGTTAGCAACACCCTTTGAAGAAGATTCTGAAGAAGATATCGAATTTCAAGAAATATACGATGATTTTGCGGAATCTCTAGAAACAAGGAAGCTTTATTTTCCGGAAATAGCTGATGGATATATGGCTAATATTGTGGCAGGGGAATGTGATTTATGTTTAAGTGATGAAGAAGTAAAAGAATTACAGAGCAAATATCCTGAACGTCGTCATGAATTTTGGAAATCATTTGCCAGTAATAATATCGGTTATGATTTCTATGTATCTGGACATTGCTGGATACTTCCCTTGGGAGTTAATGCAGAAACTTTACTAAGTAAATTTGGTGGATGTAAAAGTGAATTGTTTCCCCTAGAAGAAGCACAATACTTATCAGTTATGAATCTTCATCCAATCGTTTTTAACGATACAAGTGTTGTCAGGTTTCCACAAGAAAGATTATATGATGCACAGAAATGTGCCAAGGATATTTGGACTGAAGATTTTTTGATTAATAACAGCTCTGTAGTTTCAAAGAAACAAATACTCGATACACTTAAAACTGTAATACAATTAGGAGAAGGTATTTATATTGAAGATATACAAGGAAGAATAAATAAAATATTTTTATCGAGAGAAGGAGAGGTCTTGATATTATGCGACAATGTAGCTCAATATATTTTCTTCAATGACACTCATAAAAAACTAAAACATGAAATTTTAGCAGAGTATCTTACCCTATTATCGAAAACATATGAATATTTCAGAATAATAGTTGGAAAACCAACTGAAATAGCATGTCCTTGGAATACGCTTGATGATGAGAAATTTGAAGAACTTTGTTATGATATTATTTATACTTATTATAAACCTGGGAAAAACATAAAAAAAATGGGCAAGTCTCGTTCCCGTGATGGTGGTAGAGACATAACATTTAATACTCCGACTCGTGCTGGTAAGAGTTCTGTTAAATGGATTGTACAGTGTAAGTTAATTAAAGATGGAAGTTCGCTCACAAAGAAAAAGCTTACTGACGTTTCTGATACAGTGGCTCAGTATGGAGCAGGCGGATTTTGTGTAATGACCAGCGGTGTTATCGACTCTGCACTATATGACAAGTTAGAAGCAATTGCTGACCAGACAAGTATTGAAACAGATGAGTGGTCTCGGCTAGAAATAGAACGCTTTTTAGCAAAGCATCCAGAAATTAAATATAGATACTTCAGTAAATATTAGAAGCAGCTATATCTCGATTCTAAATTGTATTTACGTACTACTTTGCATACTACAACTTGACGTGCGAAATGTTGAGATCTAACACTCTCAAGTTCTATGGCTTGGCTCCCGGTTTCTTGTCTGAGAGGCTAGCAATTCTTCTTTAGTAATCGGGGTTCTTCTCAGCGTATCTAAAGGAATTAAAAACTCCCCGTTTTGAATTTTAATATCTAGGGCATCAATCACAAATCTGACATCCAGGAAACTGGCATCTTCGTAATCATTACCTTCATAGCGTTTGATTTGCTCTTCCGTCAGTCCAGCTAAGTTCGCTAGTTCTTGATGGCTGAGTTTAGCCGCCATACGCGCTTTAATTAAAATTTGCGGTAAATAGTCAAGATCGTCGAGCTTCAGTACGATAGGGCTGTGGCGATCATGAGATGTAAGTCTTTCATATTCAGCGATTTCTGCTTTTAATTTATCGAGATGAGATTGTAATGAACTTCTCATCAGCTCCCAGCCGTCAGGGTCATTTGTTTTCCTGGCTTCATCCCTCTCTGTTGCGGCTATAGATTTTTCAAATTCTCCGATAAGCCCCTGAGTAACTGTATACTTTTTTTCATCTTTAATCATAAGCTACACCTCACTAAATCTATGGCAATAATCCCTTTTTTATTGTACTTTCTATCTTGCTGAAATAATTCAAAAGAATCCATTCCGTAATTGCCGATGGGTTGGTCGGATGGAAAGATTTCACCTCCATATTTAGCTTTCTGTCCAGCACGGTCATAATGATTCAGTAATCGAGGAGCATGAATTCTGAGATAGTCTATATCTACCTCTTCTCTATCCCAACAGGCATCACAGGCATCGAAATCCCCTGGGTCTGCTTTGATGGTAATAAAGCTGCCATTGATATACATGAGCGTACCATTTAAGGTGGAGGCTTAGACCAGGTGCATGGCGGGTTGGCGGGTTCCCCGGATTGTGAATGAGCGTGCGGCTTTCGAGGTGAGCTGACTCGGATGGATAAATTTGTCGCCAATTTCCTAGACAAAGTTAGGGAATTATTCTATACTGAGCAATTGTGACCAAATTGCCAGTTGCGCGATCGCGAACTTACTCGATCGCAACTTAGGTCAACAGAAGCTGTGGTCTTGGATTGATCAAGTCAAACCACCAAGTTGAGGTATGCTAGTTCTACAGTAGAACTAGAGTGAACTCAGATAAAAAAGCCAGATAGCTCTTGTAGTGGCAGCTTCTGATCTTTGGCACTTGCACTGCGCCTCGTGGGGATACTAAGGAGATAACACCTTAAGTCCCAGCGTTCAAAGGCGACGCGGTTAGTCAGTACTAACCCAAATTTCCACAACTAACCAGGCAAGAATTAACCTCAATCAGAGGAAATCCCTGTCGATTAGTCAGGAAGATAACCTGCTGAGGCACTAGCGGATTCACAAGTGAATCCACGCCAAATTTGCCTCGCTGTACCGTCTAGAAAGGAGAAGCCAGTGTCTGTCGGTATCCTCGGCACGAAACTCGGCATGACCCAAGTCTTTGACGAGGAAGGACGCGCCCTTCCTGTCACAGTCGTTCAAGCGGGTCCTTGTCGGGTGACTCAAATCAAAACCAAGCAAACGGATGGCTACAGTGCTGTGCAACTGGGCTATCACGAAGTTAAAGAAAAGGCAGTTAATAAGCCAGAAAAGGGGCATTTAGCCAAGTCCGAGGCTCCCCCCTTACGTCACCTGCGTGAATATCGCCTAGATAGCACGGACGACGAATTCCAACTTGGTCAAGTTGTAAACGTAGAAATATTTAGTGCGGGTCAACTGGTCGATATCTCTGGAAAGACCATTGGTCGTGGTTTTGCTGGCTATCAAAAACGCCATAACTTTAAGCGCGGACCCATGGCGCATGGTTCCAAAAACCACCGCCTACCCGGTTCCACTGGTGCCGGAACAACGCCCGGTCGTACCTTCCCTGGGAAGAAAATGGCAGGTCGTTATGGCGGTAAACGTCAGACCATTCGCAAATTACAAGTGGTGCGCGTAGACGTAGAACGGAACCTGCTGATTATTAAAGGGGCAGTTCCCGGTAAGCCAGGAGCGCTTTTAAACATTGCACCCACAAATAAAGTCGGGAAATAGTTATTCAGGGTTCATGGCTCATTGTTGATGCCCACCGATGAATCTTGAACAACCAGAATAAAGACTAAGGACTAAAAACTATGGTCGATTGTATAGTACGAAACTGGCAAGGGGAAGAAGTGGGACAAGCAACCCTGGAGCTGAAAGTTGCTAAAGAAGATAGTGCGTCTCACATTGTTCATCGAGCATTAGTTAGACAAAAGGCTAATGCTCGTCAAGGAACAGCATCAACGAAAACCCGCGCTGAAGTTAGAGGTGGCGGACGTAAACCGTGGCGGCAAAAAGGCACCGGTCGCGCTCGGGCTGGCTCAAACCGCTCACCCTTGTGGCGAGGAGGGGGCGTCATCTTTGGTCCCAAGCCCAGAGACTATAGCCTGAAGATGAACCGCAAAGAGCGGCGCTTGGCACTGCGAACAGCATTGCAGAGTCGATCTGCGGATCTGATTGTCGTCGAAGATTTTGCCGATCAATTGACCCGTCCTAAAACCAAAGACTTGCTGGATGCGATCGCGCGTTGGGGAATTGATCCAAATCAAAAGGTCCTGTTAATTCTACCCCAACCGGAACAGCAGGTTTATTTGTCAGCGCGTAATGTACCAAGCCTTAAGCTAATTTATGCAAACAGCTTAAATGTCTACGACGTATTAGAAGCAGACAAAATCGTCACCACCAATACAGCCCTTGCCACAATCCAGGAGGTTTACAGTGATTAAATCCAACCCCGGCGAATTGGCAGACATGGTGATTCGCCCAATTGTTACTGAAAAAGCCACGTTGCTCTTAGAAGATAACAAATACGTCTTTGATGTTGTTCCCAAAGCCACTAAACCTGAAATCAAAGCAGCAATAGAAAGCCTTTTTGATGTCAAAGTTACTGGTGTCAACACCTTAATGCCACCTCGCAGAAAGCGTCGCGTCGGCAAATTTGTCGGCTACAAGCCCCAGTACAAACGGGCAATTGTCACCTTAGCTTCTGGAGACTCGATTACGCTGTTCCCAGAGGTATAAAACAAGGTTGACTCAAGGCGCTAGGCTCAAGGGATCTGGTTTTATGGATGTAGGGGCGGGTTTCACAACTATCGTTTTTGACCCAACCCCGATGCAAATAAACCCGCCCCGACCGAGTTTGAAATAACGAAAGACAAATAAAGGATAGTTTTATGGGAACTCGTAGTTATAGACCCTATACACCTAGTACCCGCCAGGTGACCATCTCAGACTTTGCTGAGATTACCCGCAGTGAACCAGAAAAATCACTAACTACATCCAATCACCGTCCCAAAGGTCGCAATAATCGGGGCGTGATTACCAGTCGGCGCCGTGGTGGTGGACACAAGCGCCTCTACCGCATCATCGACTTTCACCGGAGCAAGCACAATATTCCGGCTAAAGTAGCAGCCATTGAATATGACCCCAACCGGAACGCCCGGATTGCCCTGCTTTACTATCAAGATGGCGAAAAACGCTATATTCTGCATCCGGCTGGTTTAGAAGTGGGGGCGTCCGTAATTTCTGGACCCGATGCTCCCATTGAAGTTGGCAACGCTTTACCTCTGAGCAATATCCCTCTAGGAACCAGCGTCCATAACGTGGAACTTGTGCCTGGAAAAGGCGGTCAAATCGTCCGCGCGGCTGGGGTTAGCGCCCAAGTCGTCGCCAAAGAAGGGAACTATGTCACCCTGAAGTTACCCTCCACGGAAGTTCGCCTGGTGCGGCGGAACTGCTATGCCACTATTGGCCAGGTCGGGAATAGCGAGGATCGTAACCTAAGTTTAGGTAAAGCCGGTCGTAGCCGTCGCTTAGGACGCCGTCCCAAAGTGAGAGGAAGTGTCATGAACCCGGTGGATCACCCCCACGGTGGTGGTGAAGGCAGAGCGCCTATTGGTAGATCCGGTCCAGTCACACCATGGGGGAAACCCACTTTGGGAGCTAAAACTCGCAAACCGAAAAAACAAAGTACCTCTTTAATTGTCCGCCGTCGGCGCAAATCCTCGAAGCGAGGACGGGGTGGACGTCAGGCTTAACGCTTGCATTCAATTATTGACCATTAACCACGTTTAGATTATGGGTCGTTCTTTAAAAAAAGGTCCATTTATTGCCGACAGTCTTCTGAGTAAGATTGAAGCTTTGAACAGTAAAGGCGAAAAGCAGGTGATTAAAACCTGGTCACGCGCCTCAACCATTTTGCCGCAAATGGTGGGTCACACCATCGCCGTTCATAACGGGAGAACCCATGTGCCGGTTTTTATCAATGAGCAGATGGTGGGGCATAAACTGGGCGAATTTGCCCCAACTCGCACCTTTCGCGGTCATTCCAAGGGCGATCGCCGGGCGCGTTAATCGGTAAAATGCCGTTTGAGGAGTTGGCAGGTTGACTCTCGCTCTTGCCCATTAGAGATCACAAAAACTATGGCGACAATAGATACAACAGCAGAAACCAAAGCGATCGCACGTTATATTCGCATGTCCCCCTTTAAAGTTAGGCGGGTTCTCGATCAGATTCGTGGGCGTTCCTACCGTGAAGCCCTGATTATTCTGGAATTTATGCCTTACCGGGCGTGCGAACCTGTGCTGAAAGTCCTACGATCCGCCGTGGCGAATGCCGAACATAATGCGGGTCTAGATCCGGCAAACTTAGTGATCACCCATGCCTCTGCCGATATGGGACCAAGCTTTAGGCGCTATCGCCCCAGAGCCCAAGGTCGAGCTTATCAGATTCGCAAGCCAACCTGTCATATCACGGTGGCGGTTTCACCTCAAGTTGAGGACTAGTCAATCATCATCAATGATCACGATTGACAACGGACAAATACAACGTAAAGGAAGGATTCGTGGGACAAAAAATTCATCCAATTGGTTTTCGCTTAGGTATCACTCAAGAGCATCGCTCCCGTTGGTTTGCTGATACCAAGCGTTACCCAGAAGTCCTGCAAGAGGACTACATCATCCGACAATACGTCGAAAAGAACCTGAGTAACGCCGGAATTTCTACAATTCGGATCGAACGCAAAGCCGATCAAATTGATTTAGAAGTCCATACAGCTCGACCCGGTGTCGTGGTTGGTCGTGGCGGGAGTGGCATTGAATCCTTGCGTACAGGTCTACAAGACCTTTTGGGGAGTAATCGTCAAATTCGCATCAATGTCATTGAAGTCGCCCGGGTGGATGCCGATGCGGAGCTAATTGCTGAGTACATTGCCCAACAGTTAGAACGCCGTGTGTCCTTCCGTCGAGTTGTCCGTCAAGCCATTCAACGGGCGCAACGGGCAGATGTCCAAGGGATCAAAGTGCAAGTCAGTGGTCGCCTAAATGGCGCTGAAATTGCGAGGACGGAGTGGACTCGTGAAGGTCGAGTTCCCTTGCATACCCTACGAGCGGATATTGATTACTCCTACCGTACCGCTAGTACCATCTATGGGATTCTGGGTGTGAAAGTCTGGATTTTCAAAGGTGAAATCATTCCGTCTACAGAAGAAGTCGCCCCACCAGCGACAGCGCAACCCCGTCGCCGTCAACAACGGCGTCGCCAGCAATTTGAAGATCGTTCCAATGAGTAGTTATTTGTCCAAAGTCCAAAGGTGAGGTGACAACGGGCAAAGGATAAACAACCACGACTAACTGATAACGGACCAAAATAACTATGTTAAGTCCTAAACGAACAAAATTCCGCAAACAGCAGCGTGGGCGGATGAGAGGTCAAGCGACTCGCGGTAACTCCCTCAATTTTGGGGATTTTGGATTGCAAGCGATCGAACCATCCTGGATTACTGCCCGTCAAATTGAAGCCGGTCGTCGAGCGATGACTCGCTATATTCGTCGGGGTGGAAAAATCTGGATTCGAGTATTTCCAGATAAACCTGTGACCATGCGCCCCGCTGAAACTCGTATGGGTTCAGGGAAAGGGTCACCTGAATATTGGGTGGCTGTGGTTAAGCCGGGTCGAGTTCTGTATGAAATCGCTGGGGTGTCCGAACCCCTTGCCCGCGAAGCCATGCGTCTAGCGGCGAACAAATTTCCCATTAAAACGAAGTTCATTACCCGTGAAGGGGAATAAGTAGTATACGTTATGCCTTTGTCCAAAATAGACGACGCCAGAACGTTAAGCGATCAAGAATTAGCGGATGGAATTGTAGCTGCCAAGCGTGAGCTATTTGAACTGCGGTTGCAACAAGCAACCCGCCGCTTAGAAAAACCCCATCAGTTTAAGCATCTGAAACATCGTATTGCTCAGATGATGACGGTGGCGCAAGAACGGCAATTGGCAGCAGTTTCTGAAGAGACAACCCCACCAATGGTGAGCGATTCAGCCCCTGTAGCGACAACCGCTACAGCCACGACTCAACCCCCTCAAGCCGAGGTAGAAGAGTCGGTTAGTCAACCCGAGGCGACTGAAGTCCCCCCTGAATCCTCACCATCTGAGTCTGAGGCAAAAGAAGAGGAGTAAACCGCGATGGCAGTTAAAGAACGAGTTGGTTTGGTGGTGAGCAACAAAATGGATAAAACCGTAGTTGTTGCTGTCGAAAATCGATCGCCCCACCCGAAATACGGCAAAATCGTTGTCAATACCAAGCGATACAAGGCACACGATGAAGAAAATCGCTGCCAAGAAGGCGATCGCGTCCGCATTCAAGAAACACGACCTCTGAGTCGCACGAAACGCTGGCAGGTTACGGAAATTCTTAATAGTGCCTCAACTTAAGGAGTTTTGACCCAACGCGACCTCGAGGGAACCTGGTTTTGGGTTTGGAATTCTCTCGAATGCTGGCATACTCGGTCGGGGGCACGAGTCAAATCTGGGTCAGGTGAGAAACGATCATAGTGAAAAGAGCCCCTAGGTGCCTCACAACTCATAACTCTTAAAGAGTAGAAATCCCATGATTCAACAACAAACGTATTTAAATGTGGCTGATAATAGCGGTGCGCGTAAAGTGATGTGCATCCGCGTCCTCGGTTCTGGAAATCGGCGTTACGGCAGTGTTGGTGATGTGATTATTGCTGTGGTTAAGGATGCGATTCCTAACATGGCAATCAAAAAGTCCGACGTGGTTCGGGCAGTTATTGTCCGCACTCGCAAAGGATTGCGTCGGGAAAGCGGGATGAGTATTCGCTTTGACGATAACGCTGCTGTGATTATTAACGCCGATGGCAATCCTAGAGGAACTCGTGTATTTGGTCCTGTGGCGCGAGAACTGCGGGACAGAAATTACACAAAAATTGTGTCCTTGGCTCCGGAGGTACTCTAATGGCTCAAAAGACAAAAAATGCGCCTGTGCGTTACAAAATGCACATCAAAAAAGGTGACACTGTGCAAGTGATTAGTGGTCACGATAAAGGTAAGGTAGGAGAAATTCTGCAAATATTACCTAAGATTAGCAAGGTTATCGTCAAAGGCGTGAATGTCAAAACCAAACATGTCAAGCCTCAGCAAGAAGGGGAAACGGGTCAAATTGTGACCGTTGAATCTCCGATTCACAGTTCCAATGTCATGCTTTATTCTAATAAGCAAAAGGTGGCAAGTCGGATCTGTTACACCTTGACGGAGGATGGACGAAAGGTAAGAATGCTGAAGAAAACAGGTGAAATTATTGACTAAATTTCTTGGTCAATCGTTTTCTGTGGTAATGAAAAAAAACAAAGGACAAAGGATCAATAAAAATAGCCCCTGACCAAGCCCAGGGAAAGAAGAATAACCACCATGTCTGACCAATTGAAAACACTCTATCAAGAAACAATTGTTCCCAAACTTAAAGAACAGTTTGGGTATACAAACATCCATCAAGTCCCCCGTGTGATCAAAATAACCGTCAACCGGGGATTAGGAGAGGCATCTCAAAATGCTAAAGCACTCGAATCATCATTGAGTGAACTGGCGACCATTACAGGTCAAAAACCCGTGGTTACCCGTGCCAAAAAAGCGATCGCGGGATTTAAAATCCGCCAAGGAATGCCTGTGGGGATAATGGTAACCCTGCGATCGCAACGGATGTACTCGTTCTTGAATCGCTTAATTAACTTAGCCTTGCCACGAATTCGCGATTTTCGCGGGATCAGCCCCCGCAGTTTCGACGGTCGCGGTAACTATACCTTAGGCATCCGAGAACAACTGATTTTCCCGGAAATAGACTACGACCGTATTGATCAAATTCGTGGCATGGATATTTCAATTATCACAACCGCAAACACCGATGAAGAGGGTCGCGCTTTACTCAAAGAGATGGGAATGCCTTTCCGGGAGAAATAAGCCTGTAAGTATAGGAAGGAAATAATGGCGGCAAACGACACAATTGCAGATATGCTGACCCGCATTCGGAATGCGTGCTTGGTGCGGCATCAAACCACAAATGTCCCAGCAACAAAAATGACACGGGCGATTGCCCATGTCTTAAAAGAAGAAGGCTTTATTGCCGATTTTGAAGAAGCTGGGGAAGGGGTAAAAAAATACATAGTCATTTCGTTGAAATACAAAGGAAAAACTCGCCAACCCATTATCAGAGCGCTGAAAAGGGTGAGTAAACCAGGTCTGAGGGTTTACAAAAACCGCAAGGAATTACCGCGAGTTCTCGGTGGTATTGGAATTGCGATTATTTCCACGTCCAGTGGCATCATGACAGACCGGGAAGCCCGACGACAGGGAATCGGTGGGGAAGTGCTGTGTTACATCTGGTAGCGCTGTTTAAATCAGCCTCTTAAACCTGAAAATTCTTTTGCCTGGTAAGGAGGATAAAATTATGTCGCGTATTGGCAAGCGCCCAATAACAATTCCGAATAAAGTGACCGTGACCATTGACGGTCAACAGGTTACTGTAAAAGGACCCAAAGGAGAACTCCAACGAGTTCTGCCGAAACAAGTCACAGTTGAACAAGAAGGAGAAACAATTCAAGTGCGACGACGGGATGAATCCCGACTTGCCCGTCAGCGCCACGGATTATCTCGCACCCTAGTTGCCAATATGGTAGAAGGGGTTTCCCAAGGCTTTCAGAAGCGTCTAGAAATTCAAGGGGTCGGTTATCGCGCCCAAGTTCAAGGACGTAACCTGATTCTGAATGTGGGGTACAGTAAACCCGTGGAAATTGTCCCTCCCCAAGACGTGCAGCTAGCGGTTGAAGGGAATACTAACGTAATTGTTAGCGGGATAAATAAAGAAATCGTCGGCAACACAGCGGCTAAAATTCGGGCGGTGCGTCCCCCTGAAGTTTATAAAGGGAAAGGCATTCGCTATGTCGGTGAAATGGTTAGACGTAAAGCTGGTAAAGCAGGTAAGAAGTAACAATGAAACTTACTCGTAAACAATCAGTCCGACGTAGACATCGGCGCGTTCGCCGGACAGTCCAAGGTAGTTCTGAACGTCCTAGATTGGCGGTTTTTCGATCAAATCAGCACATTTATGTGCAGATTATTGACGATGATCAGCAACATACCCTAGTGGCGGCTTCTACTCTAGAACCTGGACTGAAGTCAGAGTTGCAATCAGGTGCCACCTGTGACGCCTCGACTAAAGTGGGTCAGTTAATTGCCCAGCGAGCGCTGGAAAAAGGCATATCTCAGGTTGTTTTTGACCGGGGAGGAAACCTTTATCATGGTCGTGTGAAAGCTTTGGCAGAAGCGGCGCGTGAAGCTGGGTTAGACTTCTAGAATAAGTAGATCAAAATTTAAATTATGGCAAATCGTCGCAAAAGTAGCCGCGCTAAAGAAAAAGAAAGCACCTGGCAAGAACGGGTTATTCAAATCCGTCGAGTTAGCAAGGTGGTTAAAGGCGGTAAAAAATTAAGTTTCCGTGCCATTGTTGTGGTAGGCAACGAGCGCGGTCAAGTGGGCGTTGGTGTGGGCAAAGCCAGTGATGTAATTGGCGCTGTTCGTAAAGGGGTTGTCGATGCCAAAAAGCAAATCATCGACGTTCCCTTAACCAAGTCTAATTCCATTCCTCACCCCTCTAATGGGGCGGCTGTCGGTGCTAAGGTGATGATGCGACCCGCGGCACCCGGTACAGGGGTAATTGCTGGGGGTGCAGTGCGGACGGTTTTGGAATTGGCAGGGGTTCGCAATATTTTAGCCAAGCAATTGGGTTCTAATAATCCCTTGAATAATGCTAGAGCTGCTATTAACGCCCTAGATTCTCTGCGAACTTTTGCTGAAGTGGCTCAAGAACGTGGGGTTGAGGTGGAGAAGCTCTATGTCTGATTGTGTAGGGGCGGGTTTAGGGACTCGCTTTTCGCCATGAATAGTAACCTTTGTCCAAAACCCGCCCTAAATGAGAGAGTTTTGAGTTTCACGAGCTAAATTATGAGAATCCATACTGTAGCACCCCAAGAAGGTGCAAAGAAACGTCGTCGTCGTGTTGGTCGCGGGATTAGCGCAGGTCAAGGGGCTAGCTGTGGCTTTGGCATGCGGGGTCAAAAGTCGCGATCGGGTAGGGGTACAAGACCGGGGTTTGAAGGGGGTCAGATGCCCTTGTATCGCCGCTTACCTAAACTAAAACACTTTACGGTAATTAACCCAAAACATTACACTACGATAAATGTAGGTAAGTTAGCATCGCTCCCTGCCAGTACAGAGGTGACTTTACCGTCACTGATGGAAGCGGGTATCGTCACCACTAACGACGGACCGTTGAAAATTCTGGGTGATGGGGAGTTGAATGTATCGCTAAACGTTAAAGCCGCTGCTTTCACGACGGGCGCTCGCCAAAAAATTGAGGCGGCTGGCGGAAGTTGTGAAGTGATTGCGTAACTTTTTTTAGGGTTGGCGGGTAATGGTGCTGCTAATAGTTTGAGAAAAGTAGAGATACAGTTAGGTCTTGATCTAACCAAGGTCTGTAGGGCGTTTTTGACCGCGCTATCCAGGTTATTGATCTGGAACTCTAATAAGATCCGAAGGGACGCGATTTTAATTGGTTCCGAAGTATCCTATTAGAATCCCTGTTTATTTATACCAGGGAGAGGTCAACACTGTGTCATCTGGAGGTACCCCTTTATGGTCGTCAGTCGAGACAAAGCTCCAACGGCTCAAGAAACATTTATGCAGATGGCACAAGCTGCCGGTCTTAGAGGTCGGTTGCTTTTGACCATCGGTTTGTTGATCCTAGCCCGGTTTGGTGTCTTTTTACCTGTACCAGGAATTGATCGGGAACAACTTTCAACAGCTATCCAAAGTGGAAACGTTCCCATCGCTGGCATTTTAGATTTTTTCTCTGGGGGAGGATTCTCGGCTTTGGGAATTTTTGCCCTGGGAATCTTGCCCTATATTAATGCGTCGATTATCTTACAGTTGCTGACTGCAGCTATCCCCACTCTGGAAAATTTGCAGAAGAATGAAGGGGAAGCAGGACGCCGAAAAATTTCTCAGATTACCCGTTATGTCGCCCTCGGTTGGGCAATATTGCAAAGTGTGGGTCTGGCAATATTTGCTAGCCAGTTTGCCACAAATCCGGGAACTCTCTTCTTTGTGGAAACTGTGCTGGCAATCACGGCTGGCTCAATGTTCGTTATGTGGCTTTCGGAAGTGATTACCGAACGCGGGATTGGTAACGGTGCATCTTTGTTGATTTTTGTCAATATTGTGGCAGTTCTGCCCCGGACATTGGGTCAAACTATTGAGTTGGCACAGACGGGGGGGCGAGATATGGCAGGTAAGGTGGTCATTTTGCTCCTGGTTTTCCTGGTGATGATTGTCGGGATTGTCTTTGTTCAGGAGGGAACACGCCGGATTCCGATTATTTCGGCAAGACGACAAGTTGGGCGTCGCCTCTATCGGGAACGGACGAGTTATCTGCCCCTGCGACTGAACCAAGGTGGGGTAATGCCGATTATCTTTGCCTCAGCGGTTTTGATTCTACCCACTTCCCTAGCTGGCTTTGCTCGCGGTGGTAATAGTGAAGGAGTTTTGGACTCAATTCTCCAAGGGGTAAATCAGGTGGCACTTTATATCAGTCCCAATGGTCCGACGCCGTGGCTGTATGTACTGGTTTATCTGGTGTTAATTCTCTTTTTCAGCTACTTCTATGCGTCGTTGATCGTGAATCCGGTTGATATGTCGCAGAATTTGAAGAAAATGGGAGCGAGTATTCCGGGAATTCGCCCAGGTAAAGCCACAAGTGACTATGTTGAGCGAGTGCTGAATCGGTTGACGTTTTTGGGTGCCATTTTCCTGGGGCTGGTAGCGGTTGTGCCAACGGCTGTGGAAAGTGCGACGGGAGTGACTACGTTTAGAGGGCTGGGGGCTACCTCGTTACTGATTTTGGTCGGTGTGGCAATTGACACGGCAAAACAGGTTCAAACATACGTAATTTCACAGCGTTACGAGGGTATGGTTAAGCAGTAAAATTTCTGCTAGGTCATTGGTGACTTTTCCTTTGTTCATTGTTGATTGTACCTAAATTGGGGGGGCGATTGAGAATTTAGAGCTAACTTGAGAACCCCCTTGATCCCATCAAATTGACAAAGGACGAAGGACGAATGACATAAGACATAAGACATAAGACAAATAGCCAATGACACGATTAGTTTTTTTAGGACCACCAGGGGCAGGAAAAGGAACACAAGCTCAGCTAATCGCTCAGCTTTATCAGATTCCTCACATATCTACCGGGGAGATTCTACGGAGTGCGATCGCCCAATCTACACCACTCGGACAAAAGGCGCAGTCTTATATGGATCGAGGCGAGTTGGTGCCAGATGAATTGATTCTGGATCTAATTCGCGATCGCCTCCAGCAACCTGATACTCAAGCAGGTTGGATTTTGGATGGGTTTCCGCGCAATGTCAGCCAAGGGGCTTTTCTGGAAAATCTGCTTCAGGATCTTGATCAGCGCTGCGATTATGCTATTTATTTGGATGTCTCCGATGAATCAATCCTGAAACGTTTACTCTCACGGGGACGCCAAGATGATAATGAGCAGACGATTCGGCGACGCCTAGAAGTCTACCGCCAACAGACGGCACCGGTGATTGAGTTTTACCGCGATCGCTCAATCTTACGCGAGATTGATGGGGATAGAGCTATGGACGAGGTTACCGACTCTCTCAAGCAGGTGATGTCCTGAAATCTTGAGGAGTTAAGTCATCAATGCCAAAGCCGGAAAAGGAACCCCGTCTCACTTTTGACGGATGTTCTCCTCTCGCTGAAGTCGTTACTATTTCTAAGGCTTTCATTAATTTGGACACAACTTTTCTTAACACTAACCAAGTAAAAAAGCCGTTTGAGGGCGGATTTTGATAAAATATGTTAACACTCCCTGGACAAATCTCTATCTGTGTGGAGGGGAACTTAGTGACCCATAGTATTGAGGAACGACAAAATTGGCTAAGCAAGACTTAATTGAAATGGAAGGGACGGTAACCGAATCCTTACCGAACGCCATGTTTCGGGTTGACTTGGATAACGGCTTCAACGTCCTTGCCCATATCTCCGGCAAAATCCGCCGCAACTACATCAAAATCTTACCGGGCGATCGGGTCAAAGTTGAACTGACCCCTTATGACTTGAGCAAAGGTCGAATCACCTACCGCCTTCGCAAAAAATAACAATCGTTATGGCTAATTTCAGCGAAAATTTGACTTTAGCCCAAAAACATGATATGATAATATGCTTGCGTTGTAACTAAAAAAGCCAATGAAGGTTAGAGCATCAGTCCGCAAAATGTGTGAAAAATGTCGCGTTATTCGACGCCGTGGTCGAGTAATGGTTATTTGTCAAAACCCCAAACATAAGCAACGTCAGGGGTAATCTACAGACTCTATAAGAATCATTTGTAGCACAAAACCAACAAAAGGGAGAAAAATACCGTGGCAAGAATTGCCAGTGTAGACCTACCTCGGGATAAACGAATAGAAATTGGTCTAACCTACATCTACGGAATTGGGCTATCTCGCTCCAAAGAAATTCTCAGTAAAACGGGCATTAATCCGGATACCCGAGTCAAGGATTTAAGCGATGCTGAGGTAGCCAATCTGCGATCAGTGGTAGAGGGCGACTATCAAGTCGAGGGAGACTTAAGGCGCTGGGAATCGATGAATATCAAGCGTCTCGTCGATATTGGCACCTATCGTGGGCGTCGCCATCGCCAAGGGTTACCGGTGCGCGGTCAACGAACCCGCACTAATGCCCGTACCCGCCGTGGTAGACGTATTGCCGTTGCTGGGAAGAAAAAAGCACCGGCGAAGAAGTAACACAATTATTCAGTTCACACCCATCACTAAGATAGCCAAATAAAGCGATATGGCGCGACCAACTAAAAAAACTGGTACAAAAAAGCAGAAACGAAACGTTCCTAATGGAATGGCATTCATCCAGTCTACCTTCAACAATACCATCGTCACTATTTCTGACACTAGAGGCGATGTGGTTTCGTGGGCGTCAGCGGGATCAAGTGGCTTTAAGGGCGCTAAGAAAGGCACCCCCTTTGCGGCTCAAACCGCTGCTGATAATGCCGCCCGCCGAGCCATTGACCAAGGAATGCGGCAAATTGAGGTAATGGTCAGTGGTCCTGGTGCAGGTCGAGAAACGGCTATTCGCGCACTGCAAGGGGCAGGACTAGAAATTACCCTGATTCGGGATGTCACGCCAATTCCTCATAATGGTTGCCGTCCTCCTAAACGACGTCGTGTCTAGGAACGGGAAATCGGGATAGGAAATTGGGTAAGCCAAACCAAGGGTTTAATTCAGTTTGCATCTCAATGAAACCTTCAAGTCGGCTTGCCCCTTATCGGTCTAGACTCGACAACAGAATCAAGTGTCAGCATTGAGGAAGTTATGCCGACCAACCACTGATACTTTGCTTATTGCCACTTGTACCAAATTGTGGGTTAGGCGCAACAGAATTTCAAAAGTATTAGCAAGAGTGCTTTTGATGGGGTCCTATGAATTAAAGGAGGGAGGTCACTCCGTGGCGCAGTTTCAGATTGAGTGCGTAGAATCCAAAACACTAAAGAATCAAAGTCAATATAGCAAATTTGTCCTAGAACCTCTCGAACGCGGTCAAGGTACAACAGTTGGCAACGCCCTGAGAAGGGTTCTCCTGTCTAACCTAGAAGGTACAGCGATTACCGCTGTGCGGATTGCTGGAGTCAATCATGAGTTTGCCACCATTGAGGGAATCAGAGAGGATGTTCTAGAAATTCTCCTGAATATGAAGGAAGTCGTCCTCAAAAGCTATACACCTGGACCCCATATTGGTCGAGTCATGATCACTGGACCTTCTACCGTGCGCTCGGCTCAGTTTGATTTACCGTCGGACGTAGAATTTGTTGATCCGGGTCAGTATATTGCGACTCTAGCCGACGGAGCCAAACTGGAAATGGAGTTCCGTATCGAAAGAGGAAAAGGATATCGCTCTGTAGAACGGGGTCGTGATGAAACATCCTCGGTTGATTTCCTGCAACTTGACGCCGTATTCATGCCAGTAACCAAGGTTAACTACAGCGTTGAGGATACTCGTGTTGACGGTTCCCTGGAAAAAGACCGTTTAATTTTAGATGTTTGGACTAATGGCAGCTTGTCACCCCAGGAAGCACTGAGTCAAGCCGCTAGCCTTCTTGTGGATTTGTTCAATCCCCTGAAAGATATCGAGCTCAAGCCAGAGCCAGTGGGAGGTCCGGTCGATGAAGATCCAACCAGCCAAATTCCGATTGAAGAACTGCAACTGTCGGTGCGGGCGTATAACTGCCTCAAGCGAGCGCAAATTAACTCCGTTGCTGACTTATTAGATTATAGCCAGGAGGATCTCCTAGAAATCAAGAACTTTGGTCAAAAGTCTGCCGAAGAAGTCATAGACGCCTTGCAAAAACGCTTGGGGATTACATTGCCCCATGAAAAATCGGCTAAACCAACTTAAGGATTGAGAATAAATGGCTAATCGTCAACACGATTAGCCATTGGATTGAGAAATTGTTCATTGTTGTGGGACTGTAGAGGAATAAAAGAAAATGCGTCATCGTCGTCGAGTACCCAAACTGGGGAAACCAGCGGACCAGCGCCGAGCGCTGCTCAGAAGCCTCGCTACGGAGTTGATTCGTCATGGTCGAATCACTACTACCAAAGTACGGGCAAAAGCCGTGCGCTCCCAAGTGGAAAAAATGATTACCTTGGCAAAAGATGGCTCCCTAGCATCTCGCCGTCAAGCCTTGGGTTATATTTACGACAAGCAGTTAGTTCATGCCTTGTTTGAAGGGGTGAATGATCGCTATGGCAATCGTAACGGTGGGTATACTCGCGTACTCAGAACCCTGCGCCGTCGTGGGGATAATGCGGAAATGGCAATTATCGAGCTGGTTTGAACTCAAGTTATGTCCGATCGCGAGGCTAAGCCAACTCAACGCATCGCCCTAGTGATTCAATACCTAGGGACAAAGTTCTATGGTTGGCAACGACAGCCTCAACATCGCACGGTGCAAGGGGACATTGAGCAAGTTCTGTCCACCGTCGAAGGAAAACCTGTAACCTTACACGCTGCAGGGCGTACTGATACAGGCGTTCATGCCGCTGCCCAAGTGGCACATTTTAACAGTAGTCGTCCGATTCCCGGTGAACGATGGATGCCCCTGCTGAATAGCCGACTACCGGAGGATATCCTGATTCGGACATCAGCCCCCGTACCCGCGAATTGGCATGCTCGCTTTTCGGCGATTTGGCGTCGGTATCGGTACAGTATCTATACAGACGCTTGTCCTAACCTTTTTGTGCGACCGTTTAGTTGGCATTACTATCAGGCTCCCTTAGATGAACATCGGATTCAGGAGGCGCTTAATCCGCTACGGGGCAAACACCACTTGGCGGCATTCCACCGGGCTAACTCCGGACGCAAGCATTCCTGGGTCACGGTTCAGGACACCCAATGTTACCGAAATGGTTCATTTATTCATATTGAAATTCAGGCGGATGGATTTTTATACGGCATGGTGCGGCTACTCGTCGGCATGCTGGTAGAGGTAGGGCGGGGCAAACTTCATCCCCAAGAGTTTACTCAACTGTGGGTGAATCAACAGCGGGAGCAAATCAAATATGCGGCGCCAGCAAAGGGTCTGTGCTTGTTACGAGTGGGTTACCAAAACTCGCCGTTTCCGCCAAGAACTTGGTTTGATACTCAGCCGAAGTTTATGTTGCCGACCGAGACGCCCACCTGAATCGCGAGGGGCTACCCCTTCAACGAAGTAAGGGGTAGGGGGATAGCGGAAAATAGGAGGGGTCAATCCCCGAAGTATTTTCAATCCCTGTCCCACTAGGTCGTATAATTTAGCTATGAAACAAGTTCTCACGATAGTTGTAAAACTCCAACCAACGCTTGAACAAGTTGCCTTCTTAGAGGCAACCCTTCAGGCGT